>JBDSBS010000158.1:0-9228 GCA_039921435.1 Planctomycetota bacterium
ATCCGTGCTTCTTCATCGCTGTCCCGAGCGGTGTATTTCGCACCGGGCTTTCTTGGCTTCAGGAAGTGGTGTGGGCAATTCGCGGGTTTGGATGTGAAAGGACTGGCGCGCGATCGGGAACGACTGGAAAAGCTTGGCCGGTATGCGGCGGCCGGCGATCGAGAGAGCCGCGTGCGGTTTGCTCCGCGCAGCGCGCAGTTTTGCAGAATCTGCGAGCGGGGCGGCAGCTCTCACGACGCGCTGTCAGCGGTGGCGGTAGCTGGCGGCAGCGATCTCCGCCCCTATACCAAACTGTGGCACGAGGACGGAGTAAGCGTTCGCCAATCGTCTGCGGTTGGCTCCGTGCCGCGAGCGTGGCACGCGGCTTGCTTTGAACACCGACGCACTCGCCAACGTCGCGCCCCGCACTGTCGGCGCGAGCTCGACCATCAGAACCCGTGGGCAAGCCCGGCTCCACAAACCCGACGTCGCGCGACCAGAACGCCGGCTAACAGAATTGAGAACGTGCGCCAGATTGCCCGCGGCCCGTTCGGCCATGCGATTGAGGGGCCGCGGTTGCGATCGGATGGGGCGCGTCAGCGCTTCACCCCAGGCCACTGAGGTCAGGGCACTTCGCCGCCACGCCGCCGGATCTCGAAGTGCACCGGTTTGACACACTCTGAGGGGACCGTCGGTCAGCCCATTTTCTGCGGTCGCTCCTGCGCCGCTGCGGCCACGAACGATGCATTCGGCTCCAGATAAGATGTGCGAGCGCTACGTCAGCGTGTCTCATGCTGCTCGCGACCGCATTGTTCATCGTGCCGCTGCTTTGGCCCCTCCATCGCACATGAACTCGCTGCACTCTGTGCGGCGGCCCCGGGTGAAGTGCAGTGGACCTCGTGGCGAAGCGGATCACGGAGCTCGCCGAGATGCTCTGCCCCTGTACCGCGAGAACATCACGGCCAAGCTGGGCGCGCTGCGCGGAGGCGCCTTGGAGAAGGCGTCCGAGGCCGTGAAGCAGATCGAGCAGGACATCCAGTCCCAGCAGGCGGAGAAGAGGGAGGAAGAGAAGAAGGAGGAAGAGAAGGCCGCGGCCCAAAAGCCGCCGGCCTCGGACCTGCGGCAACCCTCCACGCAGCCGGCATGGCGGTCCCGGCGCGAGTCGGGCCGGCGCCCGTCGACCAGGAGCCGACCAAGGTTCTCGTCGTCGAGCCGCAGCCAACGTCGTTCCAGATGATCTCGGACGCCCTCGGGGCGCTGCTCGGTCATCTCTGGAACTGGCGGCATGGTGATCGTGCTCGTGCTGTTCATGCTGCTCGCCGGGGACGATCTGCGGCACCGCATCGTGCGCCTCATGGGCCACGGGCGCATCACGCTGACGACGCAGGCGATGAACGAGGTGGCCTCACGCGTGAGCCGCCACCTACTCATGCAAACGCTCATCAACTGGGTCGCGTTCGGCATGTAATTCCTCGAGGTCCCGAACTTCCTGCTCTGGGGTCTCCTGTCCGCGGTGCTGCGCTTCGTCCCGTACTTGGGTCCCGTGCTCGCCGCGGCGATGCCGATCCTCGTGTCCCTGGCGGTCTTTGACGGGTGGTCGCACCCGCTGACGATCATCGGACTCTTCGTCGCGCTCGAGCTCCTGAGCAACAACTTGCTCGAGCCGTGGCTCTATGGCTCCAGCGCGGGCGTCTCGCCGCTCGCCATCATCCTGACCTCGATCTTCCCCACGACGAAGTCCGCCGCCGATCCATCAGGCGAGTGGGGCGCCGAGAGCGGGCGATGCGCCCCGACGCGTTCACTTCTTCGCTTGCTTCTTCTGCGAGGCTCCGCCCGAGGACTTCTTCGCCGCCGATGCCGACGTCTTGGGGCTGGTGCGCGCCGGGGCTTTCGCCGCGACTCTCGTTTTCGTGGGGCGCCTACCGCGCGCCGCCTTGCTCGATCTCTGGCTGACGCGCTTCGTCATCGGGCGCTTCTGCTTTCTCGCGGGCGCTGCAGCGTCGTCTCCGTTCGTCGCGGAGCGGTCGCCAAGAAGCGCTCCAGCGACTCCACCGATTACCGCACCGATCGGACCCGCGACAGCGGCGCCCACCGCCGCTCCCGTGAGCCCCCCTAGCGCCTGTTTGGGGAGTGCGTCCGTCAGGGATGCCTTTGCGCTCTTCTTCCGCGTCTTCTTGGCCATGGTTGCCTCGCCGAGGTTGTGTAGTTGCCCGCGCGAGACTGGCGCGGGGCCACCCCGACTAGAGCACGCGTCTAACTTAAACACCAATGCGAAAACGCGGGAGGCCGGCGCCCGCGTGCGCGCCGACATCCAAACCGCTGGGCGGCGCTCACCGACGCGGCTGTGATCTTGACGCCGTGGAGCGCGGCCTGGGCCTTGGCGTCGTCGAGCGCGATGTTCTGGTCGTGCACCAGGATATTCCGCGCGACCAGGATCGGCTCGCGGACGTGCTTGTAGCGGGCGCGAAGCTGCTCGATCTCGGCAGCCCAGGTGTCGTTGGTCGGGGTGGTCTCGGGGATCGTGTCGGTCATCGGCGGGTCTCCAGGTTCGGGGAAACGGTGGGTTCGTGGACGCCGACCATGAGTCCTCGAGGCGGCGGGAACATCAAGGCGATCAGCGCGAACTCGCCGCTGGCCGCATCACCCCAAGGTCCCGTCAAAGTCGCCTTGCCGCCTGGCCTGGCGGCGACCACCACCGGAGCGGAGGTGCCGGGCGCGCTGGAATCGACAGTTCGTGCACTCACCGGACACCTGGGCTTCGTTCCCGCAGTGCGCCCGGCCGATGCCTTGGCCGCGGTTGGCTAGCAAGGCGCGTGCAACTACGACCCCGACGCCGGGCAACTGTCAGCTGTGATGCGTGCATGGGAAGACCGTTTCGGCGCCTACCTCGTCGGGGGTCGGCTTCGATGAGCTGACGCTCTCCGTACGGCGCCCACCCCGCGACCACGCCAGCGCGATCGCGATTGCAGCCGACCACTACGCCTTCTGCCCCGACAACATCGACCAAGGGGTTGGCAGCATGCGCGCCTATGCGCAGAGCATCGAGAACGCCACGGCGTGGACGTTCTGGTGGGATTGAGCGCGGCAGATCCTCGTTGCGCCCAGTACCGCCAGCCGCCACCCTGCCTGCTTGTCGCCCCTCGATCGACAACTGCGGCGGCTGCGCGCCTTCGCCCTTCTCACGTACCCGTTTGCCTGCGTGCCATTCCTGTTCCTGTTCTTCCATGGACATGGCATGGACGAAGGCGACTACGGCGAGATCGTCGGCGCGTACTACCTCGCGATGTTCTTGGCCGAGGTGCCGACCGGCGTGCTGGCCGATCGCTACGGGCCCAAGCGCATGCTCGTGCTGGGCCCGCTGCTACTCGCTCTGGGCTTCGCCGTGCTACTGCTGGCACCCACGTACACCGGGTTCTTGACTGGCGAAGTGCTGCTCGGCCTCGGCCACGCCGTGCTCTCCGGGCCGCCGGCCACGATCCTCTACGAGTCGCTGCGCGAACACGGACAGCAACACCGCTACCTCGCCGAGGAATCGCGCATGTCGGCGCGCCGCCTGCTCGGCACGGGTGCGTCGTTCTTGCTGGGCGGCCTGCTGGCGCGCTTTGGCAACGCGAGCGGCGAGGTCTACGGCCTGACCATCGCGGCGACATGCGTCTTGACAGCGGCGGCGGCTGGCATCGCATTGGGCCTCGCTCCCGAGCCCGGTCGACCTGCCCTGCGTCCGCGCGAATTCCTACTGCAGGCGCGCGTCGACCTGACCCGCCCAGCTGTGCTGTGGCTGCTCGTCTACTGGATCGTGCTCTTCACGCTGCTGCGCTACCCGTTCCACAACTACCAGCCCTACCTGAAGGCAGCGTCCGCGCACGAACCACTGCTGCTCGACCCGCTGTTCGTGGGCGCACTGTTTGCCACGCTCAATCTGCTGGCGGCGCCGCTGAGCTCGAGCGTGCCGCGGTTCGTGCAGCGTTTCGGCCGCCGCCCGCTGTTCTGGGGCATGCCACTCGTCCTGTGTGCCTCGTTGCTGGTCATGGCGTTCGAACGCCATGCTGCAGCTTCGGGCGGTGGCAGCCGCGAGCTGGCCTGGCTCGGCGTATCGATGTTCTTCGTACAGCAAGTACCGTTCGGCATGCACTGGGCGCTGCTGCAGGAGTTCGTCAACCACCGCATCGGCCCAAGCACCCGCACGACCGTGATGTCGGTGCTGTCGCTCGGCGCACGCTGCTGCTACGCCGGCTGCAACGTCGCACTGTTCCATTCGCAGCAGGCAAACGGCATGGCGCGCACGCTGTTCGTTGCGGGCCTCGTCGGCATGGTCGCGACGGCGGCCGTGTTGTGGCTGCGCCCGCGCGGCCTGTTGCGCGGCGAAGGCCCGTTGGCATGATCGAGCCGCGTCGAGACTCGAGGTATCAGCGGCCCAAGTCGACGTAGACGCCACCGTTCTCTTCGGCGAGCTGCATCAGGAACTCCTTTTGGAACTCGCCGATGGCGATCGTGTGGATCACGACGCGGAAGATCTCGTTGTAGCGGCGCACTTCCTTGCGGATCTCGAGCGTCTCGACGAGCTTGCCGCAGGACGGACGGCCATCGCTGAGGAAGTAGACCGTGTCGAGCGGGCTCTTGATCGCGTTCTTGTCGAAGCCGGTGATCGCAGCTTTCGAAGGTTTGTCGGGATCGACGCCAAACGGGTAGAGCAGCGCCTTCAGCGTATTCGTCTTGCCGGCTTCGAGGTTCGCCGAACCACCGAGGCCCGACAAGGCGAGGTCTTGCGACTCGCTGCCGCCGAGCGGCTTCAGGCTGCGCACGAACGACTTGGCCGATTCGCGCTGGGCTACGTTGGCCGGCACGAGCATCTTCTTCCACGGGTGCAGGTCGGTTGCGAAGGCCAAGATGTTGAAGTTGGTGTCGGCCGTCAGAGTGTCGATCGTGTTGAGCAGCTCCGTCTGCACGATCGTGAAGCGCTTGCGGTCGCGATAGCCTTGGAACTTCTCGACCTCGACGACGAGGTCGTCCATCGAGCCCGAGACGTCGATGATGAACAGTACGTTGGTCGAGGTCGTCGGGATGCTGGCGAATGTGTTCTTCTCGACCGCCTTGCCGTACAGCGCGTCGTACTTCTTGCGGTTGGCGGCCTTGATGGCGAGCTCCTCGTCGCTCGGGATGCGCCATCCCTCGATCGCCATGAGCGCGGTCCACTGCTGCTGCCAACGATCGACGTCGACGCCGAAGTCCATGCACGTGATGCGGAACAGCGCGTCCGCACATTCGAGGCGCAGCCGACCCGCCTTGCGCATGAGAGTGATCAGCTTCTGCACCGCAGCTTGCGGGCGCAGCTGCCCCACCGCCGTGATCGCCGCGGATTGCACCTGCCATTCCGGGTCATCGAGCAGACTGGTGACTGCCTGGCTGTAGTCCGCGAGCTTGAGCGCACCGATGGCATCCAGCGCCGCCATGCGCACGAGCGGGTCGCCGTCGGCGACCAGTTGGCCCAGTGCGCCAAGCGTCCCGGCCGAACCGATGTACTGCATCGCCCGCGCCGCCTCGTACTTGACTGGGGCCGCCGCCTTGGCGTCCATGGCCACGGTTTCGATGGCGGAAATCGCCTCCTTCACCTTGGCGCGCCCTAGCACCTTGATGAGGATCGCCGCGAGTTCACTGTCCCTGAGCTTGGGTAACTCGTCGATCCAGGCCTGGAACGTCGCCGCGTCGTGGTAGGTCTCCAGTACGCCTAGCGCCGTCTGCTGCACCGCGGCCGTCGGGTGCTTGAGCAGCTTCAGCAGCTCCTCGGCAGCGGGCCGACACTCGGCGCCCTTCAAGGTCATGACGTACTCGACCTGCACTGCCTCCTCCTTCGCCTTCTTGAAGAAGCGGGTGAACTCCTTGACGGCGTCGAGCCGCGCTTCGAGGTCCAGTTGGGCCGGTGCTGCGGCCAGTAGCAGCGACAGTACAGCGACGAAGATGGTGGACGGATTGCGGATCATGGGGTCATTGCAGGGTCGCGCGCGCGAGTCAGGTGCGCGGAGCACGCGGGGACGCAGCCGAGACTTTATCCGCTTGACGCGCTACCCGCATGCCGCCACCAACGCAACCGACAGTAACTCTCGAACTGCTGGGCCAGGATCTCCAGGTCGAGTCTCGCATCGCGGGCGTGGGCCGCCGCAGTGGTGCCGCCGCCGAGCCGGGGCCTCAGCACGAACACCAGGTGCTGCTGGAACTCGACTTCGAGCACCCAGCGGTGATGCAGCAAACCGGCAACCAGCTGCAGGGACTTGGCGAGGTTCTCAAGTTGCACGATAGCCTCGCCGGAGCGAACCGCCAACTCGACGAACGGCAAGGACACAGGCGCCCCGCCGCCATCTGCAGCAGCGCGCACTAGCAAGCCGGGCAAGCGATCGAGCATGCGCACGAGCGGCCAGACCGCCGGGTCGACGCCTCGTTCTCGGGCCTGCTCGGCCGCCGTCAGTGTCGCCATGGCGTGGCGCTCCCCGAAGCGGGCGCCGCACAGACCGCATTCGTACACGGGCGCGCCGTCGATGGCGCGACTCTGCATGTCGGTGTTGCCGCACTCTGGGCACGTGTGCACGCACCCAAGATACCGCACCGAAGGGTTTCCCAGACCTTCAGCGCGGAGTGCGTGCACCGCCGGTCGGCGCTGGAGCCGCCTTGGCGGGCGGAGCCACCCCGGTACCACTGCCGAGCTGGCGCTCGATGAGCCGCCGCAACCAGTTGTCCTCTTCGAGGGTCGTATCCAAGCGAACCGAAGCGTCGTCTTCTCCCTGCACGACCTGGCCGATGGCCGATCGGGGCAGCATCACGCGGTTGCTGCGGAACTCGAGCACGACGTGGTCGTCGGCGATGTGGCTCAGGATACCGCCGACCAGGCGGTTGTTGTTCGTCAGGCGCACGAAGCCCGAAGTGACCTTCTGCAGTTCGGCGTAGTCGGCGGAACCGAGCTCTGTAAGCCGCGCGATGCCAGCGACCGCCAGCGTCACCTCTCCCGTTTCGACGCGCAGCGTCAGCCGCTCCGCATCCACGGACTTGACGCTGCCGATGAAGTAGTTGCCGTTGTGTAGCTGCGCAAAGGCCCGGCTTCCCGGCATGACGCCGTCGGCAGCCTTGCCGCGGCGGGGCACTTCTTCACGCTCACCCATCAGCAGTTCTTCGCTGAGGCGCAGCAGTCGCGCTGGACTGTCGGGTGCCGCTGCCGTGGCGGACCCTGTCGCGCCCGAGGCCACGGGCACCGGCCATTGCTCGCCCATGCTGTCGGGAGCGGGTGCTGAAACGACGACTAGCAGTGCCGGATCGGTCGGTGTCGGCACCGGCTGCTCGACTACTGTCGGCACTGGCTCAGGCTGCGTTGGCGCCGGTTGCTCGACTACTGTCGGCACTGGCTCAGGCTGCGTTGGTGCCGGTTGCTCGACTACTGTCGGCACTGGCTCCGGCTGCGTTGGTGCCGGTTGCTTCACCACTGTCGGCACTGGCTCGGGCTGCGTTGGCGCCGGCACCGAGGACGGTCCCTTGGGCAGACTGGGCGTGGCCACCGACACTGCAACCACTGGGCGTGCGATCTGTGCCTGCTGCATGCGTTCGGGTGTCCGTTGCAATCCGACCCACTCGGGTCGCAACACCACGACGGCGCCCGCGGAGACGATCATCAACGACGCCGCCAGTGCTATCAGCATGCGGCCGACGCGCCTCGCACGCCCCACGCGGCCGTGGTGGCCCCTTGCGCCAATGACCCCAGCCCCTTCGTCGGCTGGGTAGATATCGTGTCCCTCTTGCTCCGCGGCGCCAACACCCACGAGGGCGGGACGCCGCATCCGTGCACCTTGGGCGGTCGACTCCTGCTCGCGGTAGCCGTCTTCGGCGTCCGCATCGTCGGCGTCGGCCGTGGCCACCACCAAGTCGTCGCCGGAACGCGCAACTTCGTCGACCTCGGACAACTCGTCCACTGTCGTCGGTGCCAGCGGTTCCCAGCCGGGTTCCGCTTCGCCATCCACCTCTGCCGACAGCTCGGGTTCGAGCGGCACACCGAGTTCGGCCGCTGCTGCGGCTGGTGCGGCCTCTTGCCAAGCGCCTTCGCCATCATCGATCACGAACGGCCCCGACTGCTCGAACTCCGAGATGCCGTCGCCGCTGTCGACGACCTCGAGTTCCTTGTCGCTGTCGAGGGCGAAATCGTCGCCGGACTGCAAGAGCGAGTCGAGCTCTTCGGTAAAGGACGCTTCCGCCCCTGCCAAGATCTCTGCGTCGGCCGCGCCGAAGTCAGGCTCTTCGGTCGGCACACCGACAGCCTCCAGGTCGAGCCCGTCGCCTGTCCACCCAGAACGCTCCGTCTCGCTGAAGGCCCGACCACCCTCGAACTTCTCGGTCGGCACCACACCCTGGGAATGGTCCGTGAAGAGCATGTCGTCGGAGTCCGGTTCACTGCTCGCGGCGGGCTTCGCCTTGGCGATGTCCGGCATCTCGAACAGCTGGTCGAGACCTTCGTTCTTCGCTGCGATGTCTTCGAGAATGAAGTCGTCGTCGAGGAAGTCAGGTTCTGCGTCGGGTTGGCTCTCGCCGCTCATGTGCGCTCCGTTGCGATCGGGGGACACGTCGTTATCGGCACGGCGGACCCGCGGACTGTTGCAACGATCGATGTGAAGACTAGGACCATGCCATCGCACGGTACTGCGTTCGGGCCACAAATCAGGGGCCTTCGGCCGCCAATTCTCGGCTCAGATCGGAGGACCGCAACAGGCGCCGCACGCCGCCGCGCAGCACCGTGAGCCCCAGAGAGTCGACGTACTCGAGCAGCGGAATCAGGAACTTGCGGCTCGTGTCGAGCTGATCGCGAAGGGTCGGGATGTCGAGCACTTCGTCGTGCTGCAGGCAATTGTCGCGAATCGCCCTCAGCACTGTGCGCACGACACCAGCCCCGTAGTACAGATCGCCCACCTTGTCGATGCGGCTCTCGTCCTGCGCCCGATCGATCAACGACAGCAGCGCGTCACCTTGCAAACCGGTGGCGGCGGCGAGCTCGGCCAGCTCGGGTGGCCGGAAGCCACGCTGTTCGCATTCGGCCACCAGGCGATCGAACTTGCCCTGCTCGGCCGCAGGCAGCGGCTTCAAGCGCTCGAGGAACAGGATCTGGCCCTGGCGCCCGGCGCGCACGCGACCACTCTGCTGCAGGCGCTCGAAGACGTGGTCCATGAGCCCCTGCGGCAGCGTCTTCGTCGTGCGGACGGCGGTGCGCTTGATCGAAGCGGC
>JBDSBS010000159.1:0-3775 GCA_039921435.1 Planctomycetota bacterium
CGGACCAAGGACTCCTACGTCAACAACGTGGCGATCCTGAAGACCAAGCGGACCTTGATCGAGCGCCAGTCGCGGGCCGTCGAAGCTGCCAAGCAGCGAGTGACCGCGGTGCGTTGCGAGCGCGAAGCCCTCGAGGATCAGGTGCGTTCGCTGAAGACCCAGCAGCTACAGGTCGAAGCGCTGACTGCGCAGAGCAGCAGATTCGATCTGGACAGCACGGCTCTCAGCCAGGCCAAGGAAGTCATCTCGACGGTGCGCAAGCGTCTCGATGTCGCGCAGCGCATGCTCGAGAACGACATGGTCTTCCAGGGCGAGGATCCGATGGCCCTGGCTGTCGAGCAGCGCAACGTCCTCAAGGAGATCGAGGAGCTGTTTGCGGCGGGTGGGGTGACGGCGGTAGCGACCGAGGTCGACCTGCCGGCGCGGCGCTGAAGCGGTCGGATCGGCGGTCCGTCCTGCCGGTCGCGAACCCGCGATCGGGCCTTCTGGGCCCGATCGCGATTGCGCGTACGGGGAGCGTGCGTTGCCAGCGAGGTGAACCCGAGTCCGACTGGCGGCTGCGTGCTCAGGACCCGGTCTTGCCCGAGATCGTGGTGCAGTGGAAGCCGAAGATGTTGCCGAGCACGCCCCAGAAAGACGTCCAGTCAGCTGACGTGGAGTGGCTCGTGGTCACCGTCGAGCCGGGGAACTTCTCGGCGGCAAGCTTCGCAGCTTCTTCCTGATCGTCCGCGGGGATGGCGAAGCCGAAGATGCGGAAGCTCTCCGCATGAACGGTGTAGTAGCCGTTGGCCGAGCGCATGCCGGTGCAGCTGGCCGTGGCGAGCAAGGTGAGGCAGAAAACCGACACGAGGGACTTGCGAGTCATGGTGATTTCTCGGGGTTGGTTTTGAGGAATCGCACCGCGCTGGAGAGCACCCCTACCTCCCCCCGCCGTGCGTGCGTCGTCGTCGCCAATGGCAGCATCGCTCTTCTGATTGCTTCTGCTGGTTGCTTCTACCGGGCACATCCTGCTCAGTCGGGCGACGAGCACGGCGGGACGTTGGCCTTCTGCCAGCTTGGCGTCAACAGCATTCTGACGGTCATGTTGTGGCTACTCCGTCAGCCCCGTCGCCTGTGAACATGCTCCCCCGACGAGTTCGACTCAATGCGCAGTTGGCTGCTGCGTGATTGTTGGAGCCGCCGCTCCACGCTCGTCGGCGCGAAACTTCTCCGGGCATTCGACTCCGCGCAGCGGGGTGGCTACCGTCGCCTCGTCACCATGAACATCCACGAGTATCAGGCCAAGCAACTGCTGGCGAAGTTCGGCGTGCCCGTCAGCAAGGGTATTGCCTGCAAGACTGTCGATGAAGTTGGCAAAGCGTTCGCCGACCTGGCGATGCCCTTGGCTGTCGTGAAGGCCCAGATCCACGCCGGCGGGCGCGGCAAGGCGGGCGGCGTCAAGCTGGTGCGCACCGCAGACGAGGCCAAGAAGGTGGCCAAGGCCCTGCTTGGCAAGGCTCTGGTCACGCACCAGACTGGCCCCGAAGGTCGCGTTGTCAAGACGCTCTACGTCGAAGCCGGCAGCGACATCGAGCGCGAGATGTACCTGGCGGTCGTCATGGATCGTGGTGCCCAGGCCCCGGTCGTGATCGCTGCTGCCGAAGGTGGCGTCGACATCGAAGAGCTGGCTGAGCACAGGCCCGAAGCGATTGCGCGCCATCGTGTGCACCCCGTGAAGGGACTGCAGGGCTTCCAGGCTCGCGCCCTGTGCAAGCACCTCGGTCTCACCGGCGACCAGGCCAAGGCCGGCGGCAAGCTGATCACCGCGCTCACGAAGGCCTTCATGGAGCTCGATTGCTCGCTCGCCGAGATCAACCCGATGATCGTGACGAAGCAGGGCGAGGTGAAGGCGCTCGACGCCAAGATGAGCTTCGACGACAGCGCGTTGTTCCGCCACAAGGACGTAGCCGAGCTGCGCGACCTCAACGAGGAAGATCCCAAGGAAGTCGAAGCGAAGAAGTTTGACCTCAACTACATCGCTCTCAACGGCAACATCGGCTGCATGGTCAACGGCGCGGGTCTCGCGATGGCGACGATGGACGTCATTCAGCTGAAGGGCGGCATGCCGGCCAACTTCCTCGACGTCGGCGGCGGCGCCAACAAGCAGCAGGTCACGAACGCGTTCAAGATTCTGCTGTCGGACAAGAACGTGAAGGGCATCCTCGTCAACATCTTCGGCGGTATCATGAAGTGCGACACCATCGCCGAGGGCATCATCGCCGCGGCGAAGGAGACGAAGCTCTCGGTGCCGCTGGTCGTGCGCCTCGAAGGTACCAACGTTGAACTCGGCCGCAAGCTGCTGCAGGAATCCGGGCTCAACCTGCAGACCGCCACGTCGCTCGACGAGGCCGCCGAGAAGATCGTCAAGGCCATCGCCTAGACCGGACCCGCAAGGACACATCATGAGCGTTCTGATCGACGGCAATACCAAGATCCTGTGCCAGGGCTTCACCGGCGAAGCGGGCATGTTCCACAGCAAAAACTCGTTGGCCTACGGCACCAAGCTCGTGGCCGGCGTCACGCCCGGCAAGGGCGGGCAGACGATCGAAGGCGTGCCCGTGTTCGACACGGTCCGCGAGGCCAAGCGCGCCACGGGCGCCACGGTCTCGATGGTCTACGTGCCCGCGGCATTCACCGCCGATGCAATCTGTGAAGCGGTCGATGCCGAACTCGACCTCGTCGTCACGATCACGGAGGGCATCCCGGTCGCGGACATGGCGTTCGTCAAGGATGTCATGAAGGGCTGCAAGACGCGCCTGATCGGCCCTAACTGTCCTGGCATCATCACACCCGTCACCGACAAGCAGGGCTGCAAGATCGGCATCATGCCAGCCTACATCCACCGCCCGGGCAAGGTCGGTATCGTCTCGCGCAGCGGCACGTTGACCTACGAAGCCGTCTGGCAGGTCACGAGTGCGGGTATGGGGCAGTCGACCTGCATCGGCATCGGTGGGGACCCGATCAAGGGCCTCGACTTCATCGACTGCTTGAAGCTCTTCGCTGACGACAAGGACACCGACGGCATCATCATGATCGGCGAGATCGGCGGCACCGCCGAGGAAGAGGCCTGCGAGTTCTTGAAGGACTACGTCAAGAAGCCCGTAGTCGGCTTCATCGCCGGTGCGACGGCGCCGCCTGGCAAACGTATGGGGCACGCCGGTGCGATCATCAGTGGCGGCAAGGGTACCGCGAAGGACAAGAAGGCCGCGATGCAGAAGGCCTCGGTCCATGTCTGTGACACGCCGTCGATTCTCGGTGCCACGATGAAGAAGGTGCTCGGCCGGTAAGGCGGAGCGAGCGCCCGTGAAGGTCCCTGGTCGCTTCGACGCGTTGTTTCGCCAGTTCACCCCGCTGTTCCTGCTGGGGGTGCTCGCGGCGACCATCTGCGAGCCTTGGCTGCCCGGCACCGCCTGGCTCCGGCATCAGTTCGGCGAAACGGCTGTCTTGCGAGCTTGCATGGCGGCCCTTTGCATCTACGTGCTGCTCTTGTGGGGGGAGTCGCTGCGGCTACACAACATGTTGACGGCGGTGTTGCAGGCGTTCCGCGAGTTTGGCGGTGGCAAGTCTAAGGAGGGCCAGCGCAATCCGAAGGCTCGTCTCGAGGCGGCCCGACTCCTGATCGCCGCACTCGCTTCGGAGGACCCGGAGATCCGCGCTACCAGCCACCACAACCTCGTGCGTCTGGCTGGGGCCGACCACGGGCCCGTGGTCGGCCCCAGCCAGACGCACGAGGTTG
>JBDSBS010000160.1:0-4530 GCA_039921435.1 Planctomycetota bacterium
GAGTTGCAGATCGCGTGGTGGATCCTTCGCTACGGGCGCCGCTACCAAGCGGTGCACTACCACTCGCACTGCGATCGCCGGTTCTTGTCGCTGCTGATCGCGCGCGCCTTCGGCATTCGCGTGATCATGTCGTGCACGCTCGACGACAGTCCCGGCGCCGTGCTCGCGAGCTACCGGCCGAGTTTTCGCTGGATCGCGAAGCGCCTCTTACGACTCGTGAACACGTTCGTCTCGATCAGCCCAAAGCTGCACGAAGACGCCGGGGGAGTGGTGCCCGAGGGCCGTCACCTGTTGATCCCGCAGGGCGTCGACGTTCCCTGCGAGCCCCGGCGCGACCGCGCCAGGTTGAGGCAGGACCTGGGGCTCGGCGACGCGGACCTGGCGCTGCTGTTCGTAGGTGCACTCTGCCAACGCAAGAACCCGCTCTTCTTGATCGAACAACTGCCCGCGACCCTCGAGCGCCACCCGCGCGCACGGCTCTACATCATCGGCCCGGCGACCGAGGACGAGTACGCCAATCGGCTCGTGCAGCGCACTCGAGAACTGGGCTTGACGGACAACGTGCGCTTCGTCGGCTTCACCGAAAGCCCCGAAAACTGGTATGCAGTCGCGGACGTGATGGTGTTCAGCTCCTTGAACGAGGGCTTCGGCAACGTGCTACTGGAAGCCATGGCGCACGGAGTGCCAGTCGTCGCGCGACGGCTCCCAGGAGTGACCGATTCCTTCATCACACACGGGGAATCCGGAATGTTGTTCGACGACGCGAAGGACTACCTGCAATCCGTGGAGGCGCTGGCGACGGATCGCGAACTGCGCGAGCGAGTCGGAGCGACGGCGCGCGCGGTGGCGAGCGAGCGTTTTCCCTTGTGCCAGGTCGCGAAGCGTTATTCGGCCCTGTACATGAACAAGTAGTGCGCGACCGGTCCATCACACTGCTCAACAACCAGGGTCTCGACCAGCACGGGGGCGGCGTGCGGATCCTCGGACGGCTAGCGGAACACTTTGCGCGAGCCAACGACGTGCGCATCATCGCCGAGAGCAAGTCGGGCGATCGCCCATTCGCGCAAGACACGTTCGCGCCATTGCCTGCCCCGCACGGCCCTGCGTGGCGCTGGCAGCCGCTGCGCAAACTGCGCCACCTCGCCCGCGTCGTGCCGCCACTGCTGGCGAACGCAGACGTCGTGATCTGCCTCGACCCACACTTCGTGCAAGCCCTCGCCGCGGTGCGGCCCCGACTGTGCGTCTACATCTCGCTGTCGGCTGTGCCACGCCAGGAGTGGTTCGCGGAGCGCGGCACCACGGCACTGTTGCGTGCCCTGCAATACGCATGGATCGAACGGCGCATGTGCAAGTGCTCTGACCTCCAAGTCGTCGCCAGCCAGTTCCACGCGCGCGAGATCCGGCGATTCGAGTGTCTGCGAGGCTTGGCGCCTCTCGTGCTGCCGCCCGCGTTTGCGGTTCCTGACGCCGTGCGCACGACTGCCGGCAAGCCGAGTCTGGTGCTCGTGGTCGCACGCCTCGTGCGGCTCAAGAACGTCGATCGAGTGATCGAGCTCGCCGAGCTCACCCAAGACCTCGATTGCCGCTTCGTGGTCGTCGGCGACGGCGATCAGCGAGAAGCGCTCGAGCAGCGCGCGCAGCCGCTGGGCGACCGCGTGCAGTTCGTCGGTGGCGTCGAGGCTGGACCGTTCTATCGCGAAGCCACGGCACTGCTGCACATGTCCCGCTACGAGAGCTTCGGCATCGTGCTCGTCGAAGCGATGCAGCACGGCGTCGTGCCGGTTTGCGGCGCCCCAGGGCGACGTTGCAAGACGGCGACGGCCGAGATCGTCGTCGATGGGGTCTCGGGGCTCTGGTTCGACCTCGACGACCTTCGTTCGGCGGAACGCGTACTGCGCGAGCTGCTCGGCGACCCGCAGCGCTGCACGCAGCTCTCCGCCGGCGCGGAGGCTCGCGCCCAGCAGCTGCTGAGTCGCGACTACGCCGCGGACCTCGAGCGCGCGCTCGAAGGTGTGGCACGATGAGTTCGGTCGGCGGCGTCTTCCGCCATGCCCTGGTGTTCGGCACCGCTCCGGCGCTGCAGAAACTCGCCGCACTGCTGCTGCTGCCGTACTTCACGCACTTCCTGACCGAAGAGCACTACGGCGAGATCGAGCTGATCACGTTCTGGACCAGCTTGTTCCTGGTGCTGTTCGGCTGCGAATACCGCGCGGGCTTTCTGTGGCGGTTCGCCGCCGCGACCGGGCCCGAGGGGAGGCGACGAATCTTCACGGTCTCCCTGTGGTTCGTGCTGGGTCTGGCACTGCTCGCGATGGGCGTGTTCGTCGTTGCGGGACCGTCCCTGCTGCACACCCAGATGCCGAGTCCGCCAGCAGCGTCGTTGGCGCTGATCCTCGGCACATGCCTGCTGTCCGACCTCGTCGGCGTCGTGCTGCTGGCGACGCTCCAGGCCGAACAACGTGCGGCGCGCATGGTCACGCTGAGCCTCGTGCAGTTTGTCTTGGACGCCAGTCTAAAGATTCTGTTCGTCGCCTACCGCGGCATGGGCGTCGAGGGCTTCTTCCTCGCCAGTGCCATCGCGTCGGTTGCCAACACGCTGCTCGCACTGCTGGCCGTGCGAGGCCTGCTGACGACCCGGATCACCGCGCAGGACGTACGCAGCGAGTGCGCCGCAATCCTGCGCTACTCGGCCCCGCTGCTGATGGGCTCGCTCGCGTACCTGCTCGTGCGCAAGATCGACCGGCCGATACTCGCGGAGGCTCTGTCCCTCGCGGCGGTCGGCGTCTACGGCCGGGCCTCGAGGCTCACGCAGCTCGTCTTGGACTTCTACGTGCTGCCGTTCCAACGCAGTTTCGATGTCTGGCGGCTCCAGGTGCACGCGCGGCGCGAAGACCTGGCACAGGTCGCTTTGACCTACCGCTGGTTCATGCTGGGCGCGGGACTCGTGGCAACCGGCGTCGCGACGTTTGGCTGCGATCTGTTCACGGGCCTCGCCGATGTGCACTATGCCGCCGTGCGCGAACAAGTCCCGCTGTTGAACATAGCCGTGCTCTGTCAGTGCGGCGCCACGGTCGTCGCATCGGCGTTCTTCGTGACGCAGAAGACCGGCGTATGGATGCGGATCTTCTTCGCGGGTCTCGGCATCGAGATCCTGGTCGTAGTCCTGGCAGCGAAGCCGCTCGGCGTTCCTGGCGTGGCACTCGCGCTGCTGTGCACGCATGGGTTTCTCTACTGGGCCGCGGCGCACTTCGGCAAACATCTGTGGCCGGTGCCGTACCGACACGGCGAGGCAATGCTCATGATCCTCATTGCGAGCGTGCTGTCTTTAGCGCGCATCTGGCTGCCGAGCGGTCCACTCTGGCTGGCAGTGTTGATCGACGCAGCGCTCGTCTTCGGCTACCTCGCACTGGCGCTGCCCTGCGCTCGAGTGAGCCGCGCCGAATTGTCGAGGTTCTGTTCGCAGCTGTACGCGCGCGTAGCCCGGCGATGAACAACCCCTCGACCTTCAATCCGGAGCTGTTCGCCTACGAGCCAGGCCGCGCCTACCGATGGGAACCCTTCCCGCGCGTCACGGTCGCGACGATCACGTTCAATAGGCTTTCGCACACCAAGGTGTTCTTGGCGAGCCTCTACCAGAAGACGCAGACGCCGTTCTCGCTGCTGATCCTCGACAACGACAGCCAGGACGGTAGCCGCGAGTTCTTGCGCGAGTTCGCGGCCAAGACGTCGAACGTGCGGCTCATCGAAAACGGCAAGAACGTCGGGCTGGGCCGCGGGCTCATGCAGATCCGCGACGAGGTCGAAGGCGATCTGCTCGCGTTCTTCGACAACGACATCGAGATCCTCTCGACCTACTGGATCGTGCACCTGCAGAAGGCCTACCACGCCTGGCGCCTGGCGCGCGGCGATCGCCCGGTGTCGTTCGGGCTGCGCATGATCAACCAGGAGGAGTACGGGTTTCGCTCCGCGTCGCGCATGGAGATGCTGCCGATCCCGGCGGCTCAGAACGAGCTGCCGCGCACGTCGTTCGCGAAGTTCGGCAAGGACGATCCCGACGCCGCGCGGCGGCTCGAGGAAGAGGTCGTGCTCGGTTGGACGGAGCACCTGTGTGGTGGCGCATGGTCGTGCCCCGTGCCGCTCTACAAGCAGGTCGAGTGGGAACGGCTCTATCCGAAATACCTCGGCGGCGAAGACGGCTTCTACACGGCCGAGTGCAAACGGCTCGGCGCACCGGTCGCCTACATCGAAAACGGTCCGATCGTGCGCCACAACGATTGGCCTTACACCGAGGACAAGATCAAGCTCTACGAACGGCTGACGCAGACGCGCGCGGTTTCCGATTGGCCTTACGTGATGCAGAAGCTGCGGCGGGTTTTCGGCGGGCGCGGGTGACGCTCAGCGCGGCGGGGGCCGCAACCAAAGGTTGAGTCGGCGCGACAGAGGCCAGAAAGGGCCGCCGGCGCCGTTTGTCTGGACCTACTGTTGTCTGGATCTACTGTTGTCTGGATCTACCTACTTCCGCTTGCCAAC
>JBDSBS010000161.1:0-7629 GCA_039921435.1 Planctomycetota bacterium
TCCTCGCGGCTCTTCGGATCGCGGATGTCGATGCCACGCTCCTTGATGTGTGCCGCCTTGCTGCGTGGGCAACCGAGCACGTTGGCCACGTTCTTGTCGATCCAGTCGCCGCCGCGCGCGACCGAGAACGCCAGGCACGGGATCGACTTGTAGCTGATGCAGGCGTTGGCCATGCCCCCGCCGAACGACAGGCCGATGCCCGTGAAGTCGTTCTCGGCCAGCTCGGCGAACACGACCGCGTGCGCTTCATTGATCGCATGCGCCGTGTAGCCCATCTTGTTGATCATCGTCTCGAACAGGCCCTGGTGGTAGACGACGTTGTTGTCGACGTCGAGCGAGGGAGCCGGCACGCAGAAGTAACAGTGCTCGCCCTGAACGCGCGGATCGCCGAGGATCTTGCCGATGATCATCTTCATCATCGGCAGCGCATCCTGCTCGTTGGGGCTGATCAAGCCATCGGCCATCGGTCGGCGCGTCTCGCGTCCGAAGACGTTGGCGAGCTCGAACGCAGCTTCGCCGATCACGACGAGTTTGCCGTTGTGCACAACGTACGGCACCTTGAGCTTCGTCAGCATGTTCTTGCTGTAGACGTCGCTCGGGATGTCGAGGAACGCGTTGCGCTCCACGTTCACCGTGATGCCGCCTTGCTCGTTCTGCACGGCTGCGGCGAGATTGGCAGTGCCCACATCGAGACCCTTGCCCAGGGCCACTGCCGTGTCGGCGCCATGATCTGCACTGTCCAACTTGTTGTGATGCTCGGTCATATGTCTCCGCCTTCCTTTCCCAGAATCTGTGTCGGGCGACTAGCCGCCGCCCTTGAGTTTCTTCAATCGCGCGAGGTTGGCCGCGATGCCACCGCCGGCCTGCTGCTTGACTTGGATGTTGTCCATGTTCGATTCGAGCGACTTGCCCGAGTCGCGGAACAGGCCACCGAAGTCGAGCGGCGTGTCTGATTCGACCGCGGCGCTGACGCCCATCTTCTTGCCCAGTTTATCGAGGCGATCGTTGAGCGTGCCGGCGAGCTTCTCGAACGCGGCCGAGAAGTCCGGGGCCGCGGCAGCCAGCATCGGGGCCGGTGCGGGCGCGCGCTGCTGGTGCATCAGGCTCGCCTTGAGGTTGGCCATCTCCTGCATCATCGACATGAGCAACTCGCTCGACGGCGCAGGTGCTTGTGCCACGGACGCAGGTGCAGGTGCAGCCTGCTGCGACTCCAGCTCGGTCCGCAACTCTTCGAGCTCGGCATTGGTTTGCGCCAAGGCCTCCGACGTCACCTCGAGGCTGCTCTTGAGTTCCAAGAGCTCGCGTTCGCGCCCGGCGAGAGTCTCCTCGACCTCGTGGGCGCGCTGCACTTCCTGCTCGCGCTCGCGTAGGATCGCCTTGAACTCCTGCCGGCTCTTCTCGACCAGGGTGTTGGCTTCTTGCGGGTCGATGAGCCCCGATTGCTCGATCGCGGCGTGCACCGCCTCGGCGATCATCGAAGCGATGTGCTCGGCGCGGATGAGGCGCACGCGCCGGCGGCCTTCGCTGCGCAGCTCGTCGAGAGTTGCGGTGCGCGAACGAGCCGATAGTGCTTCCTTGATCTCGTTGACGGATTCCATGCGACTCGCGTGGCCCCAGGCAGTGGAACCACGACCTGGGCCGTTTCGACCAAGGCCGGCCGCAACTTGAGCTGGGCCAACGGCCCCTCGGGCCATGGCCGGAATCGCCCCAAGCCACGGGCATCCGCTCCAACTCGCCTGTCAGTGCGGGGCCACGACGTACCGACCCGCAATCTCACTCAGACGCAAGTGCTCCCCGACCGCGCGACAGCACGAGAGCGCACCCTCGTGCTGCGTCAGCAGACCCGCTTCGCCCACCGAATGGGCGTCGTAGCCGAGCAGAACAGAACCAGTGAGACAGCGAGCAGGGGCAACTTGGTCATCGGATGAGAGCCGCCGACACGCAGCGGTCGTCCCACCATAGCCCGCACCCGTTCGGCGAGATATGGGTTTCATCGCTGCCAAGGCGACCTGCCGACGCGGCGGCGTAGCAACTGGATCGAGGCTGGTTCGGGACGCAGATGCTCGGTCAGTCGCAGGGCCGCGGCCACAGCCGCGCCGACGACGAAGCCGCCAATGTGCGCCCACCAGGCGACGCCCGCGCCTCGACTCGCCTCGATCGAACCCTGCACGAGCTGGAGCAAGAACCAGTAGCCGAGGAAGAACGGCGCGGGCAACACGATGACGTCGACGAAGAAGCCCCAGATGAACAACATCTCGACCCGCGCCTTCGGGTAGAGGAACATGTAGGCGCCCATCACGCCCGCGATCGCGCCGCTGGCACCGATCGTCGGCATCGCCGAACCCGATGCCGACAGCAGATGGGACGCCGACGCCGCGACGCCGCAGCCCAGGTAGAAGAGCAAGAACTGCACGCGGCCGAAGCGATCCTCGACGTTGTCGCCGAAGATCCACAGGAACCACATGTTGCCGAGGAAGTGCAACCAGCCGCCGTGCAAGAACGTGCAGGTCAGCATCGTCAGCCAATCCGGCACGAGTGCTGGCAGCAGCCGGTGCGCGACCAGACGACCGTTGATCACTTCGCGCACGACGAGGTCGCGGTCGGGTTCGAACACTCGCGCGGGCACCATGCCGAGCTGTTCGAGCAGAGCACCCTGCGGGTCGCCCAACTGCCAGACGAACACGACCGTGCATGCAGCCAGGATCGCATAGGTGACCACCGGCTGGCGACTGGCCGGGATGTCGTCGCGCAGCGGAATCACGGCGCGGCCTCGATGGCGTTCTCGACGGCGAGCGCCGCGCGAAGCGCCGCTGGGTCGTGCGTGCGCACGTAGCTGGCGCCGTGGCGCACCGCCCAGAGTTCGGCAGCGAGGCTGGCGGGACCGCGTTCGCCCACTGCAAGGCCGGTGACTTCACCGAGGAACGACTTGCGCGACACCGACACCAGCAACGGCACGCCGAGGCGCACGAGTTCGGGCAGGTGCTTCAACACGGTCAGGCTCGGCGCCGCCCTTCGACCGAGAAAGAAGCCCATGCCGGGGTCGAAGACGAGCCGTTCGCTGCCGATGCCTGCGGTTGCAAACGCAGCCGTTCGCTCGGCGCAAAACGCCCGCAGTTCGTCGATGAGGCCCTTACTGCCGACGTCGGGCCGGTCCGCGCGCGGCCCATGACTGCGGCTGAACATCACCACGAACCGCACACCCCGCGGTGCTGCTGCGGCAGCCTCGAGCGCGGCGGGTTCGCGAAACCCATGCACGTCGTTGAGCCAGTGCACGCCGAGCGCCGTCACGGCTCGCATGACTGCGGGCTTGCACGTGTCGATGCTGACGTGCGCACCGCGCGACAGCAGTGCTTGCACGATCGGCCGCAGGCGGCGGATCTCCGCGTCCGCCGCCACGTCCTCGGCATCGGGATGCGTCGACTCCGCGCCGAGGTCGATGACGTCTGCCCCACTAGCGCGCAGCTGCTCGGCGTGCTCGAGCGCCACGGCCGGCTCGAGGAACCGACCGCCGTCCGAGAACGAATCCCGCGTGACGTTGACGATGCCGAACACGGAGACCATCGGCGCACAGCGTAGAACGTGGGTGCTGTCGGTGGCAACGTCGCGCGCCGCGTTCGCTGCTGCATCGTGCAGAAAGCAGCTGCAAGTTCAGCGCTGCCAGCGACTGCGCAGGCAGGACTCGCAGCGGCCGCAAGGCTCGTCGCCGCCCTCGTAGCAGGACCAGAAGTCGCTCGCGGCAAAGCCGAGAGCGCGCGCGGCAGCCACGATCTGCGCCTTGTCCCAAGCGAGCGTCGGACTGACCACGCGCACAGCGTGGCGCGTTCCTGAGGCCAAGAACGCACAGGCAGCCCGCACGAACTCGGGCGAGTTGTCCGCGAAGGTCGCGGCCTCTTCGCGGTTGAAGCCGGCGACGAGCACCTCGGCGTCGAGCACTTCGGCGAAGGCCGCGGCTGTGGCGACGAAGACCGCGTTGCGAGCTGGCACCCAGACCGCGCGCGCGCTGTCGGCATCTCCGTGGTGCTCGATGGTGCCCTGGGGCAGGTCGCCGGTGCCGGGCAATAGGCGCGCGCCGCTCTGCACCGCGAGCTCGCCGAGCCAAGGCAAAGGCACGGCTCGCCACGACGCGCCCCAGCGTCTGGCGAGTTCGGCTGAAGCAGTTGCTTCGCGTTGGCACGCACGCTGGCCGTAGTCGAAGAACAGGCACAGCGACAGCGAGTTGCCGGGCTCGCGCGCAAACGACGCTGCGGCGACGCCGGAGTCGAGGCCGCCCGAGAGCAATGCTACGCCGCGCGCCATGGCGGGGTACCTTTGGACCCTCGACTGCTCGCGCTCACTGGATCGTGAACGTCACGGGCAGTGAGCGCGAGTAGTTGACCTCGCTTCGGAAGCGCTCGGCAAAGACGAAGTCGTCGTTCGTGCGGGCCACTACCTCGCCCTGCAAGTAAGCGACACGCCCTTCCACACGAACAGTCCATGCGTCGGGAGGCAGCCCAGCGACACTGCTGGCCGCCAGGTTGGGAAACTGCACCGTATCGGTAGCACCAACGCCGTCGAGGTCGGGTGCGAGCAACACCCACCGGCGCCCACTGCCTGCCTCGGCGGTGATGTCCATCCAAGCCACAAAGAACGGCAAGCCCGCGGGGCTCAGTCCATCGACAAACGTCACCGCCGGCGGCCCGACGGTGGGCCCGGCGGGTGCGGTGATCTCCGGGATCGGCGGCGCCCCGAGCCCGAACGTCGACCCGGGCAACACAGTGCCGAACACCGGGTTCAACAACCCTCGCGTGCGACTGACGCGACCGGCGGTGTCGACCGCCTCGGACAACACCCAACTCTGCGGCACGAAGGCAGCCAAGCCCCCAACCGGCGCTTGTTGGAAGTTCGCCTCCAAGTTGAAAACGCCACCCATTGTCGACGTGGCAAACCCAACGCCCGCCAAGACCTGGTTCTCGAAGCCGCGCAAGCCCAGCGTTGAGCGCACCCGCGGCAAACCACCAACGAGGTTGGTCAGATCGAGGCCAACCGCCACAGCGAAGCTCTCCGGGGTTACGGCGATCGCCGTTACGACTCCAGGCGGCCCCAACACGATGTTGCGACTCGCCACCTCGCCACCGGCGACCGGCGCCGCTGGCGGCGTCGGCACGAGACCGGTCGGCCCGAGCACCTGGAAACCCTGGAACGCGTAGGCCGGCAGCTCGGTCGGCTCGAACGCACCGGCGAAAGCCGTCACCACCTGCGGGCGATTGGGCGTGATCGGCGTGTCGGGAATCGTGTTCGGCGCCGCGTTCGTCGTGCGCACGCCGAGCACGCTGTGGTCGGCGATGGCGCTGCTGCTGACGAGAGCCGTGGCACCCGGGCTCGGTTGGAACGTGACCATGCCTTGCAGGGTCGCCGTGGCCTTCACGATCGGACGCAGCGGCAACGACACGAAGCCCGAACGAGTGCGATACAGCGTCACGAGGTCGAACCCCGCGCGCACGATGGTCACCGTGTAGTCACTGTCGGTCAGACCCGAGAACGTGAACCGACCGCTGGCATCGGTAGCACCGACTTGCCGACCAATCGGCGGCACGACCGGCGCCCCTGGCTCCACGAGCACGGTCGCACCTGCGATGGGCAACAACGTGCTCTGGTCGTAGGCTTCGACGAGGAGCTCTTGCGCATTGGTCACCAAACCCGTGCAAAGGCCACGCTGCACGATGTTGCCCGTGGCCTCGGCGAGTGCCATGTTGCCGACGATGTCGGTCACCACCAACGAGTAGGGCAGGGGAGCCGTGCGCCGGCCGAGCAACACCGGCCCCATGAGGAACGTGCCATCCTGCGCGCTCGCAAACATCGTCGCGGTTGCGGTGCCCGCCACCAGCGTCGCCGAACTGAGTCGCTCGTTCGCGGTCCCGTAGAACGCCACGGCCTCCTGGTCGGTGAACAGGGTCGTGTTGTCGCTGGCCCCCGGCGGCCCGGCTCGCACGAGCCGCGGCGGAGTGACGTCGAACAATGGGTCTTGGTTCGTGCGACTGAGTGCGAAGCCCGAGTTCTGCGAACCGCGCAGCATCTGCACCGCGAAGCGGATCGACCCGTTGTCGAACCTCGGGCTGGTCGGCGTGCCCAGCGCCCCGGCGAAGTCGACGTCGATCATCTGAGACCCAGCCGCCACGACATCGGCGGTGCGCTCGACGAAAGCCAGGTCGCTCGTCGAAGGGGTCTTGGCGTCGCCCCCGTAAATGCGCGCGCGCACTCGATCGCCGGGCGCCGCGTCATCGGGTGTCGTCACGCGCAGCCGGGCGTCGGCAACGTTCGCGCGGTTGATCTTGTCCGAAAACCCGGGCGCGGCGTTGCCGATTTCGACGGCCCTCGGCGCGGCGGGCCCGACCGTGCGGAACGCCGCGAATGGAGTCCTGCCGCTGAAGTCCAGCTTGCCCGACATGCCGAACGTGATCGTCGCGTCGACGACCAGTTCGAAGTCCGTTGTTCCCGCGAGCAGGTCCGTCGACTTGAAGCGCACGACGCGCGGGTCGTCGATACCCACGATCTGCAGAGGGAAGCTCAGGGTGCCGGCGAGCACGGGACCACCTTGGCGCCGGATCTTCAAGCTCGACTCGGTGACCGTAGCGGGGTTGGCCGGGCGATCGAAGACGACGAAGTACGACGATTCGCGCAGCACGTCGCGCGCATTGGTGCGTGGCAACGTCGCCAGGATACGACCGTCGGAAAAGGATGCGTCCTGGTTGACCTGGAACTCGGCCAACACCGTGCCTTCGGTGGGCACTTGGAACGTCACGCCATCGACGTCGCGACCGTCTGGCAACATCACGACTTCGTAGGTCGGGTTCTGCTGGTTGGAGAGCGCGGTCACGGGCCGCATCACGAGCATTCGCCCCTCGGCCAACATCCCGTACTGACACGGCAGCACTTGGGTCGCGCCCTTCACGCGCAGGATGATGCGGCCGTCGTTGCCCGTCGCCGTGGTCGGCACGATCGAAGCCTCGTTGATACTCTCCGTGAACTCGACAACGATCGGCACGGCCGTCGGCCAACCGCTGCCCGATGGAAACGTCGCCCGGACCTTTGGGCGCGCATCCTTCACTTCGCCGCCGGCCTGAACCACCTGGATCGGGGAGGGGCCGGTGCCGGCCGTCGGGGTCGTTGGGTCCAACGATCGATCGAACGCGCGGCCGACGTTGTCGCAAGCGACTGCCAACGGGAGCAGCAGGACCAGCAGGGCGGAGAGGTTTCGGGGCATCGACATGCGTGGGGCCAAGCGAACGGGTTACCGGGCGAACCGCGGAGGACGCCCGCGTTGCGGCCATTATTCCCTTTCGCGCCGCCCACGGCCAGGCTCGCGTGGCTCGCGATTCTGCGGGCCGCAGAAGTCGATCGCCGACGGTGAGATCTCGCGGGCCGACGCACGCGCCGCGTCACGGCGTGCTCGCAGCACTACCGGCATCGCGCCGGCGCGGCCACAAGAAGATCAGCAAGGCGCCGATGACGAGGCCCGCACTCAGCGTCTGCCCCATGGTCATGCCCAAGAAGACGGCGCCGTTGTTGTCGTTCCGCAAGAACTGCTGGTCTGGCTGTCGCACGAGCTCCAACGAGGCGCGGATGGCCGCGTAGCCCAGCAAGAAGAACGCC
>JBDSBS010000162.1:0-7147 GCA_039921435.1 Planctomycetota bacterium
GACGAGCCTCGGCCCGCTCGCAATCACTCCAGCCTCGCTGACCCTGCTCGACATCGCGCCGCTCTCAGCGACCAACGGCGCGTTCGAATGGACACTGCACTGCCCGAGCACCGCCGCCATCGCTCACGCGTTCTGCCTGCAGGCCGCGGTCTTGTCCCCGAGTGGCACGCTGTCACTCACGGTGCCGTCGCCCTTGACGGTGGGCTGGCCGCACGGCCAGATTCCGTGATAGGGTCGCGAGCGCGACCATGCACGCCTCCAGCCACGGAGTGACTGGCGTTCGCGTCGGGCTCGGGTTCGCCGACGCGCCGAGTCTGTCAGTCGACGATGTCGTCGTCACCACGCTCGCAGGCGATGTGATCGTCTTCAATGAGGCGCTCACGACGGAGCTGTGGCATACCCACGTGCCGGGCGCGGTCGGCAACTACAACTCGATCCGTATCACCGATCTCAACAGCGACGGCTTCAACGAACTCTACGTCGCAGGCTCGTACGGCCTGTGGCGCTTCATCCAGCCCGGTGAGACGGGCGTCATCTTGCCATGAGGACAACCATGCGAATGTACTGCCACACCGTCTCGGTCCTTGCTCTCCTCGGCGCTTTGTGCGCGCCCCTGGCGGCGCAGCACATTTGGAAGGTCAACTGCTTGGGTGGGCCCGGCGTCGACTTCACGGACCTGCCGCCGGCCGTCATTGCGGCGGCACCCGGCGACGAGATCTGGGTCTACCTCAACTACGGTACGATCTGTCCAGGGGGTCCTTACTACACTGCTACCGTCATCACGAAGCCGCTACGCATCATTGGATTTGACCCTTCGGGCTCGCCAAGCCCGTCGACGCCGTCGAAGGCAAGTTTCCGCGGTGTCTTCGTCCTTCACGGCATCGCAGCCGGCCAACAGGTCGTACTGAGCAATATCTTCCTGGCGCAAGGCAACTCTGGCTCTCAGCTCGGCATTGTCGCTGTCGATTGTCCTGGCGACCTCTTACTAGAGGACGTCGATTGTTGGAATATCGGGATCCCGGGTACCTACGTGCGCTTCGAGCGCTGCGCCAACGTCGTGCTGCGCGGCTGCACGATAAGGCTTGGTGGTTACCCGATGCAGTTCATCGATTCGACGGCGCTGCTGACGACGACGTCGGTCTACCACGCGACTGCGGCGTTCAGCATTGGCATGCCATACGAGCAAAGCTCAGAGGCCGTGCTGGTGAGCAACTCGATGGTCACGTTGATCGGCTCGATCCTCCGAGGCGGCAACCGCTACGACACCTCCAACAATGGGTACCCGCAGCAGAACTGGATCGAACGCCCCGCGGCGGTGATCGAGAGCGGCACGCTGCGCATCGGCCCCGCGAGCAGCCTCTACGGCGGTCTCAACGGCCAGCCGTATCCCCTCGATCGCGACTACGCCTACCGCCACGCGCCGCCCGGCACCGGCACGGTCGAACGGGACCCACGCAGCGTGCTGTCTTTCTGGTCGCTGTTTGGAGCTCAGCCGATCCCCGTCGACATCCCCGCGACCTACCATGCCTGGGTCGTCGCCGCTCAAGACTTCCAGGTGACGGTCTCTGGCCCCAACAACGGCTTCGGCCTGCTCGCGATCGGCGACTGGCAGCCGGTCCCGCTGCCGACGAGTCTCGGCCCGCTCGCAATCACCCTAGCCTCGCTGACCCTGCTCGACATCGCGCCGCTCTCAGCGACCAACGGCGCGTTCGAATGGACCCTGCACTGCCCGAGCACCGCCGCCATCGCCCACGCGTTCTGCCTGCAAGCCGCCGTGCTGTCTCCGAGTGGCACGCTGTCGCTCACGGTGCCGTCGCCCCTGACGGTGGGCTGGCCGCACGGCCAGATTCCGTGATAGGGTCGCGAGCGCGACCATGCACGCCTCCAGCCACGGAGTGACTGGCGTTCGCGTCGGGCACGGGTTCGCCGATGCGCCGATTTCGTCAGTCGACGAAGTCGCCGCCGCGAGCCCTATGCGAGGTGAGATCGTCTTCGACGAGGGTGGCGATCCAGGGGTGGCAGACCCACGCACCGGGCCCCGTCGGCAACAACCACGGGATCCGTATCACCGAGCCGGCTAGGTCGGGGCTTGGGCTGGTAGCATCGCGGGCGTTCGCACCCCGCCGGTGGCCAAGGTCACCGAACGGTCCGTACGCATCGATCCAGCGGCGGCACGCAACGGGCTGCGGGGCATCCATCAACCCGGATCCAGAGTTCCTCATGCGCCCTCACCTCGCTTCGATCCTCGTCACCACCCTCGCGACCGCGTTGGCCGCCCAGAACTGTGCCAACACTTCGATCGGCGCCGTGCCGCTGTCGGACCTCGGCATCGGCACCTACCAGGGTTTCGCCGGCGGGCTGTACGGCAACGGTCAGAACGTTCCGCCGCTGGCACACCTGGCCCGCGGCCAGGCCGCGATGTCGCTCGTCGTGCCGCGCAACGCTGCGGGGGCACCCGCCAGCGGCGGCAAGATCGTGCTGCTGTCGATTGGCATGTCGAACACCACGCAGGAGTACTCGACGTGGATCGCCACCGCCAACGCCGACCCCAACCGCAATCCGGCGGTGACGGTCGTCGATGGTGCGCAGGGCGGACAGGATGCGGTGACCATCGCCAACCCGAGCGCCAACTTCTGGACCGTCGTCGACCAGCGCCTCGCCACAGCCGGCGTCACAGCGGCCCAGGTGCAGGTCGTCTGGCTCAAGGAAGCGATCGCTGGCGTGTCGGGCGGGTTCCCCGGCGGTGCGCAGACGCTGCAAGGACTGCTGGCGCAGATCGCCAACATCCTGAAGGTGCGCTACCCGAACGTGCAACTGTGCTTCTGCAGCAGCCGCACCTACGCGGGCTACGCGACTTCGACGCTCAATCCCGAGCCGTACGCCTACGAGTCGGGCTTCGCCGTGCAGTGGCTGCTTCAACAGCAGATCGGCGGTGACCCACAGCTCAACAGCGATCCGGCTCAGGGCCCCGTGCTGTCGCCCTGGCTCGGCTTTGGCGCCTACCTGTGGACCGATGGCCTGACGCCGCGCAGCGATGGGCTCGTGTGGACCTGCGCCGACGTGCAGTCCGACGGCACGCACCCGAGCCTGCTCGGCCGCGCCAAGGTTGCCGCGCTGCTGCAGGAGTTCTTTACGCACAACGCGCTGGCGACGCCGTGGTACCTCGGCGCTGGTGGCGGCACTGCGTCGTTCGCGGTATATGGCGTCGGTTGTGCAGGCACCAGCGGCGTGCCTGGCATGCGCAACAATGGCCTGCCGCAGCTCGGCAACGCGGCGTTCCGCATCGGCGTCGAACTGGCGGCCCCGCAGGCGCTCGCAGCATTGTGGTTCTCGAACGCGCAGGCTCAGTTGCCGATCGTCGGCGCTTGCGCGCTGCTCATCGATCCAGCGGCTGGGTTGCCAGTGTGGCTCAGCGTGACGTCGACGAACGGCACGCGCATCGAGTCGCTGCCGATTCCGAACGTGCCGTCGCTGGCCAACACGCAGCTGTTCTGCCAGTGGCTCGTTGAGGATTCGAACGGCACCGCGTTGCCCGGCTTCCTGGGTCTCGCCGCGAGTCGTGGCGGCCATCTCACGATTGGTCTGTGACGCTGACACGACTGCGCCTCGATCGGCGGCGATCGAGGCGCTGCGTGGGCGTTGTGCGACGGGCGCGGTAGGTGCGCGCTACCTGGCGCTACCTGGCGCTACTTGGCCGACGTGCGCTCGTTCTCCTTGAACTTGATCTTGAGCACCTTCTGGTACGCTGCGATGTCGCGGATGTCGGTGCCGGCCTTCTCGAGCAGCGTGCGCACGGCCTCCTGCAGCTGCGCATCCTCTTGCGGGTCGCCTAGCGCGCGCTGGCCGGGGTAGACGGCGCCGCGCAGGTCGCTGACCTGGTCGCGCACTTCGTAGCGCAGCCAGCGGCGCACGTCGTCTTCGTTGAGCTTGGTGTCGAGGCCTTTGTAGAACGCGGCGAAGTCGGGGTACTTCGATGGGTCGCCTTCGTCACCCTCGGCGAGTTGGCGGAACAGGGCGTCGCTGGCCTTGAGGTGTTCTTTGACGTAGGTGCGGAACACACCCTTCTTGAGCAGGGCGAACAAGGGCGCGTTCTTCCAGGCGTCCTCGGGCTTGGTCTCGAGCAGGTCGATGACCTTGTCCGGCATGACGCCCCAGCTCGGGTCGACGATGCGGCCGTCCTTGCCGAACTCGCGGTGCGGGCAGCGGCCGCTCGGCAGGTGGTACTTGGCGACCGTCAGCTTGATGTGCGCGCCGACGTCGAACTTGCCGTTCTTGTTGAGGTCCTTGTAATCCTCGCCCTCCTGCCACGCGTTGTCGTCGTTGAGATCCTTGTACGGCTCGCCGGGATCGGAGCGCAGCGAGAACAGGTTCTGCACCGTGCCCTTGCCGAACGAACGCTCACCGATGATCACGGCGCGGCCGTGGTCCTGCAGCGCACCGGCGGTGATCTCGCTCGCGGAGGCCGAGAAGTTGTTGGTCAGCACGGCGAGCGGCAGCTTGCAGATGGGTCGATGGCCTTCGTTCGTGTAGTAGTCCTTGCGCGCTTCGGCCGGACCTTCGGTGTAGACGACGAGCTTCTTGCCCTCGATGAACTGCTCGACGACGTCGGTCGCTTGCGACAGGAAACCGCCCGTGTTGTTGCGCACATCGAGCACGATGCCGCGCGCCCCCTTCTGCATGAGGTCCGCGAGCGCGCGCTGCATTTCGTCGGCGAGGTTGGTGCTGAAGTTGATCAGTTCGAGGTAGCCGATGTCGCCCGGCACCATGGCCCAGTTGACGGCCGGCACCGAAATCTGCCGGCGCACGATGGTCAGGTCCTCGGCCTCTTGGAAGCCCGCGCGAAACACCTTGAGCACGACGGGCGTGTCGGGGCGGCCCTTGAGGCGCGAGATGATCTCGTCGGTCGTGTGGCCGGCCGTTTCCCAGGCGTCGACTTCGAGGACCTTGTCGCCGCTGCGCAAGCCCGACTCGTAGGCCGGGCCCGAGTAGATCGGGCGCACGATCGAAAAGTCGTTGTCCTGGTCGAAGTTGACGAACGCGCCGATGCCGCCGTACTCGCGGTTGAGGTCGAAGAAGAAGCGGCGGTACTCGTCGCTCGTAAAGAACGTGCTGTGCGGGTCGAGACCCGACAGCATGCCCTTGGCCGCGTACTGGATCAGTTCTTCGTCGGTCACGCTGCTGCCGCGCACGTGCTGGGCGTGGATGCGGCGGCGCAGTTCGGTCAGCACGGGGTAGTCATCGGCCTCGCGATTCCCAGGTTGGGCGCCGGTGTTGCGCTCGACCATGCGCGCGAGCAGCTGCTCGAACGTGCGGCGGTCCTCGGCGCGCTTCAAGAACAGGCGGGCGCGGCGACCGGCGTCGGTCGGTTCGTTCTGGATCTCGCGCAGCACGGCCCAGGCTGGACCGGTTTCGACGTTGAGATCGGCCAGGGCCAGCGCTCCGCGCTGCTTCAGGTCGCGATCGCTCGACTGCAGAAACTGCTCGAGGATCGCCTTAGCGGTGACGCGCTCCTTCTCGGAGCCGACGTTGTAGAGGGCCAGGGCAGCTTCGATGCGCACCTTGGGCGGCACCAGCTCGTCGGTGCAGTTTTCGGCGACGAGCTTGCGCACGTCGGGCAGGATGCGGCTGTTGTAGAGCCGGTCTTCGCCGAGCAGCGCCATGGTGGCGGCGCGCATGTCTTCGGCGCTGGACTTGGCCAGCGGCGTCAACAGCTCGAGCACTTCGCGGCCGTAGGTTGCATCGGCCTTGAGCTCGCGGATCGCCAGGGCCGCGCAGAGGCGCGCCTTTTCACTGCCGGGCGTGCCGGTCGCACTGCGCATGACCGCGTCGCGGAAGGCGTCCGTGTTGGTCTCTGGCGCCAGGTCGGCCAGTTGGTTGGCCAGTTCGTAGAGGTGCGGCAGCGGGGCGACCTCGGCTTGCTGCACGATTGCGCGGACCTGCGTCTCGGGGGTCTGAGCGGCCAAACGGCCGGCGCCCGCGCCAGCGACGAAGATCGTCGCCAGTGTCGCTAGGCCTGTGGATACCGCAGTCCGCAGATTCGCGAAGAAGACTGCGACGAACGACGATGGACGGGCCGTCCCGTACGCCTGCACCGAGTTGGCTTGTTGCATGCTGGTTCCAGTTGAATCGCTGGCCGGTTTGGCCGCCACCCACTTGGTTACAGATCGGCGTTCGATGGGCTCCGGATGCATGCAAAGCAGAGGCGGAGGAAGCCCGGTGAAACCCAACCTGCTGGGGAAGACGACACCGCGCCATACCAGCCGAAGCCTCTATACGGGGCCAAAGGCAAGTTGCAGAAGAGGTTTTCGATTGCCCCGGTCGCCGAGCGCCTGGCCGCGGCGATACGCTCGGGCCGTGGTCGATCCCAACTTGGATGACTCCTCGGCGCCGAATACACAGGGATCGCACGGCCTCACGCACCTCGACGCGCGCGGTAGGGCGAGCATGGTCGACGTCTCCCACAAGCCTTTGACGGCGCGGCGCGCAGTCGCTGAGGCGACCATCCGCCTCGACGCCGCCGTGCGCGCCGAGGTGCTGACCGGGAACATGCCAAAGGGCGAGGTGTTGGCGGTTGCCCGCATCGCCGGCATCCAGGCAGCCAAGGACACGGCGCGACTCATTCCGCTCTGCCACAGCCTGCCGCTGAGCTACGTCGCGATCGACTTCGAGCCCGTCGGCGCCGAAGCGCTGCGCATAACTGCCGAAGCGACCACCGTGGCGGCGACCGGTGTCGAGATGGAGGCGCTGGTCGCGGCCAGCGTCGCGGCGTTGACGGTGTACGACATGGTGAAGGCGAAGTGCCGCGCTGCCGTGGTCGAGAACGTGCAGCTCGTGCACAAGTCGGGCGGCAAGTCCGGCGTGTGGGATCGAGCCGCAGCGGATGGAGCCGAGGGCGATCGGGGCCGCAGAGGCAAGAACGCATGAGCGCGCGCACGGTCGCGATCGTCGGCGCCACGGGGGCAGTCGGTCAGGACTTCTTGACGGTGCTGGCCCAGCGCAACTTCCCTCTGCGCAGCCTGCGGCTCTACGCGTCGTTGCGTTCGGCGGGGCAGCGCATGACCTTCTGCGGTGAGTCGCTGACGGTCGAAGCGCTCGGCCCGGATTCGTTCCGCGGTGTCGACGTCGCTCTCTTTTCGGCCGGCGGCAG
>JBDSBS010000163.1:0-4110 GCA_039921435.1 Planctomycetota bacterium
CCAAAACCAGAGCTCAGCAGGCCGCCGTTCGGGTCGCTGGCGAACAGCGAAGTCACCGCGTCGACGTTGAGTGGCACAGGGAACCCAGGCTGCCACACGAAGCCCGGCGACGTGCCGCTGATCGAAGCGATCGCGAGGTATACGTTGCCAGCGCCCGCCGGGCCGACGTCGAGCTGGATCTGCACCGAGCCACCGGACGTCGTGCTCACGAAGGCGGGCAGCAGCAGGACCGGGGAGCCACTCTGGAACCGCCGCTGCGTCGTGCTGACATGGCCTTGGCTGTCCTTGGCCTGCATCGTCGTGTGCCACGCGCCTGGGTAGCGTGCGAGGTTCGTTCGCGTCGCGAGCGGCTGCCATGGCGTGTCGAAGCTGCCGTTGTTGTCGAAGTCGAAACGCAGCTGCAGAGCACCCGCGGGTTCGTCGACGTCGAACGTCTGACTCGGATCGAACGTCGTCGTCAGCTTCGGAGCGACGGCGGTGTACGAGGGCCGCGGCCAGTTGCAGCCGGGCACCGCATACTGGGCCATCTTCGTCCACCAGGTGGGATTCGTGACGAGGAACTGGTAGCGGAACGCCTGATAGCCGTCGCCACCGCCCAGCAGAGCCCCGGTGATCGATGCTTCGATCGTCAACGCCGTGGTGGTCTCGCCGGAACCGGTGTAGGTCCTGATCGTCGGGCAAACCCGACGCGTCGGATAGCCGGCGTTGCTGCACGCCGTGCGGGCGTACTCGGCGGTCTTGCGCACGTAGGCCTGGTGCAGCGCATAGGTGTTGTAGATCGAGCCGTCGGCGGTGTAGGCCATCGGCATCATCACGTCGATCAAGGGCGCGAGCTGCTGCCAGTTTTGGCCGAACTGCGACGTCAGCGAGCTCATCGTCGCCGTGTAGGAGTTGAACACGCCGTCGTAGGTCGGGCCGTCGAACGAGTAGCGGTTGGCGATGAGATAGGCGTGCAGCGACAGGTTGCCGATGCGCTGACGGACGTCGGTGACGAAGTTGGTCACGTTGGCCGCGTTCACGTTCGTGCCGCCGACGTAGCGCACGTAGTCGAGCGCGATGCCGTCGAGGTCGTAGACGGGTTGCCCGTTTGGCTGCCCCGCATCGACGAAGTAGTCGATGACGTCGAGCAGGTACTGCCGGTGCGCCAGGTTGTCGGGTTGCACGGTGTCGGCGAAGCACTTGAGCACGGCGACGACGCGCACGTTCACCGCGTGGCACGCCGTGATGAGATTCTGCAGGTGGATGCCGGCGCCGGTCGATCGCACGGGTCCCCAGGCCGGATTCCAATCGCCCGCACTGTCCGTGACCCAGAGGTCGCCCGTCAGCGGACCGGTCGCCCGAAACGCACTGACGTAGAGCGTGTCGATGCCGTAGGTCTGGCAATTGGTGGCGATCTCGTTGATGCGCCCATCCATGTTGCCGACGAGGAACGGGAACACGCCGACGGCAACGTCCGAAGACGGGCTCTGCGCGAACAGCGCCGTGGCGAACGTCATGGCAGCGAGAGGGTGGAGCATGGAGGGCATTCGAATCAGGGACCCGGGCAGGCGACAGAGCATGCCGTGTGCGCAGGGTCCAGTCACGCCCCCGTACCCCGAGTTTCGACGGAGCGCATGTGTGCGGCTGGGTGGCCGCCGCCGTGCACGGCGCGAGTTGGCTACCCGCCGGGGTGGGCTGGCGTCAACGGCTCGGCTGTCTACTCTGTACACACAAACATCCACGAACCATGCCTACCCCACGCCCCCATCTATTCACCCTCGTCTGCATCGCCGCAGCGACATCCGCGTCGGCTCAAACCGCGCTCTTCACTGGCCGGTTTCCCTTCACGAGCATCGACCAGCCCAACGAGCGTCCAGGTGGCAGCATCACGCGCCTCGAGGAGTTCGACTTCTCCTACGTGACCATCAGCCCCGGCGCCGCGGCGCGAACCCTGCTGCCGACCACCGCGCTGCAGTGCTACCTCGGCGATGCCAACGCCGACGGCATCTACACCAAGTTCGCCAATCCAACCGGCCCGTGGAAGACCTACTTCCAGGACATCAACATCGGCGGCATCTTCGTCAAGGCGGCGGACCGCGCCGCAGTGACGTGGGACAAGGTCTACTTCACGGTGCGCCGGAACGCAGCCTCGACGGCCGGGGCGGCGGTCGGCACCCTGCAGGTCGAGGTGTTCGAGAACGGCGGCGCCAACGTGCGAACCCTCGTGCCCGGCGATTGGGTGCGCCTGCTACCCGGCGGCAACCTCGAGGTCTTCATGACCGCGGCCCAGCTGTTCGTCGCGGCGGGGCCAGCCACAGGGGTGCAGAACAACGGGGCCGGCGCGCTGCTGCAGGCAGCGAACGGTGACCTCTACTACTCGCCTGTCGACGGCGGCCACCGCGTCAGCGGCGGTCAGCTGCCGCAGTTCGCCAACGACGGCAGCATCGTCAAGATCGATGCGGCCAACATCAGCTACGACCCGCTGACCGGCAACGTGCTGAGCTTCACACCGAACTCCGCCCGGCTGATCCTCGAGGAGGTCGGTGGCGGTCCTTCGAGCAACCCGCAGTCGATCCGCGGCATGGTCGTCACCTCCGGCGCGTTGGATCGCAACGGCATTCCGCTGACCACGGGCTCCTACGCGAAGACGGTCGGCCTGGCGTTCGATCCCGCGGGCACCCAGTCGCTGTCGCGCTGGCCCGATCCGATCGGCAACTTCACGTTGGAGCCGGACATCCTGTTCTGCACCCACGCGGGCGCCTATGCCGGCACGATCTTCTCGACGGCCAACAACGGCAGCATCGCGACGATCAATGGTGTGCAGTGTGGCAACACCACCGGGCCCGCGAACGGCTCGTGGCTCGGCGTGCAGCTCATCCCCGCCCAGTTCGAGCCGACGCTCATGGGCTTCACGCTGTGCGATGCGCTGCTGCACCAGCCGCTCGTGATCGACCAGAACGGACTCGGTCGCCTGCCGGTCGTAAGCACGCAAGCGACGTGGGACGTCGACGTGTTCGGCGCGCCGTTCCTGCCCGTGTTCATGCTGGTGACGCTCGGCCCGACGACACCGGGCGGCATCGTGCCGTCAGTGCCGCTGATCTTCTTGCCGCCCTGGTTCACCCCCGACAGCCACAAGGACGTGTTCCTCGTCACGTCCCCGCTCACGCTGGGTGTGGCAGTGACGGACTCCTTCGGCTACGGCACCGTGTCGGTCCCCAACCCGAACACCGGTGCCTTCTCGGGTACGACACTCATGGTGCAAGGCCTCGGCCTCGCGCCGACGGGCTTCACGCTGACGACGCCCCTGCTGACGCAGTTGAATTAGCTGCTGACGCAGTTGAATTAGCCGCTGACGCAGTTGAATTAGCTGCTGACGCAGTTGAATTGAACTAGCTGCCACCCACGAACTGCTGCAGTTCGTGGTAGCGGCGCTCGACGGCGTCGCGATCGGCCGAGGCGATGCGTTCGACTCCGAAGCCCTCGACCGTCAAACTTGCGGTCACGGTACCGTAGGCAACCGCGCGCTTCATGTTCCAGAGGCTGATCGAATCGCTGGCTGCCAGGTAGCCCATGAAGCCGCCAGCAAAGCTGTCGCCCGCACCCGTCGGATCGACGACGTTCTCGCTCGGGTACGCCGGCAGCGCGTAGTGGAAGAAGTTGGAGAACACGAAGCAGCCGTGCTCCCCCTTCTTGACGATGACGAGTTTGGGGCCGAGATCGAGCACGGCGCGACCCGCCGCAATGAGGTTGCTCTTGCCGGTCAGCTGCTTGACCTCGCTGTCGTTGACGATGAGGCCGTCGATGGACCTGAGCAGCTCGAGCAGGCCGTCCCTCTCGTTGTCGATCCACAGGTCCATCGTGTCGGCCACGCAGAAGCGCGGCGCCTTCATCTGCTCGAGCACCGACTGTTGCGTCGCCGGCGCACCGTTGGCCAGGAACACGAACGGGGTCTCGCGGAAGCCAGCGGGCACCTTGGGCTTGAAGTCCCCGAACGTGTTGAGCTGCACGTCGAGCGTCTCCCGCGAGTTCATGTCGGCCGAGTAGCGGCCGTGCCAGCGGAACGTCTTGCCCGGCTTCTGCTCGACACCGAGCAGGTCGATGTCGCGGTCGAGCAGCAGCTGCCGGTGCGCG
>JBDSBS010000164.1:0-4022 GCA_039921435.1 Planctomycetota bacterium
ACGAAGCAGAACTCTGGGGGCGCCTACCGGACATCATGCTGGCGACCAAACGCGAAGACGTCTCCGCCGTCGTGGTGCGTCTCGCCGACCCGGCCAACCTGCCCGACCTGCGGCTGTTCGCGGCGCGTCGTGTCGATCTCGAGATCAGCTGCGTGCCCGAGCCCGAACTGATGGCTGCACTGGCCAGCAGCTTGACGCCGATCGCCGCACTGGCGCGCTGGATGGCGATCATGGCGGTAGTGGCCGGCGCGTTCGCCTGCGCCAACACCATGTTTGCGGCGGTGCTGGCCCGCACCCGCGAGCTGGCGACGCTGCGTGCGCTTGGCTACTCGCCCACGGCGGTGGCCGTGGGGCTCGTGCAGGAGTCCATTCTCACTGCTTTGCTCGGTGGCGCGATCGGTACGCTGATCGCACTCGGCATCGGCGCCGTGTCGCTGCGCTACCCGATGGGAGCGCTGTTGCTGCAAGCAGATCTCGGCAGCCGGGCCGTCGGGCTCGGTGCCGCGTTGGTTTCGGGCCTGCTCGGCGGCATCGTGCCGGCGGTGCGGGCGGTTCGCATTCCCCTGGTCGAGGCCATTGGAGGCCGTGCATGAAGTCATTGCGTTTCGTTTCTCTCTCTGTCCTGATGCTGCTTGGCCTGACGCTGCTCGGCGCTTGCTCCGAGGCAGCATCCAAACCCACAGCCGCACCGGCCGCGGCCCTGAGCAAGTTCGCCTTGACGAAGGATCCGGGCGCAGCGATTGGCGTCGTTGCCGCCAAGCAGAAGGGAGCTGTCGATCGCATCGTCGTGCAAGGTCGTGTGCACAACATCACCAAGGGTTTCGCCGTCATGAAGTTGATGGACACCGCACTCGACTACTGCGGCCAAACCAACAAGGAAGACAAGTGCCCGACGCCGTGGGACTACTGCTGCGACTCGCGGGACACGCAGATAGCGAACAGCCTCTTGGTCGAGGTGCGCGGCGCCGACGGCAGACCGCTCCCCACGCCGTCACTGCCGAACATGCGCTTGTGTGACTTGGTCAAGGTCTTGGGCAAGCTGATCGTGGACGAGCACGGCAATCCGATACTGCTCGCCGATGGCCTGTTCCAGGTCGAACGCCCGCAGCTGCCGGACTACGTCAAGTGGCCGCAGTGAGTCGGCACCTCGGGTTGGGTTCGCACCGTTCGCAACCCGCTCACGCCAGACCCAGATCGTCCATGTCCTCTTCCTCGAAGCCGAGATAGTGGCCGAGTTCGTGCCACAGCGTGATGCGGATCTGCTCGACCAGGTCGTCGCGATCGCGCGCCGCGCGCTCGAGGTTGCGTTGGAACAGGTAGATCGTGCTCGGCCGCAGCTGCGGCGCCTCGAAGTCGCCGGTCTCCGGCAACGGCACGCCGTCGAACAGCCCGAGGATGTCGGGGCCGACCTCGTCGCGGTCGGGACCTTCGGCCAACGACGAGTCGGGCAGGTCTTGCACCACCACGGGCAGGCGATCGAGGCACTGGCGAAACTGCCTCGGCAGCTTGCGCGCGGCCTTGCGCACTTCGCGGTCGAACTCGGCGCGCGTCATGCGAACGGGCGGCGGGTACTTCTCGGGTGCGAGGGCCGAGGCGTGTTCGAAGCAGGCCTCCGCCTCGTCGAACCTGCCTTTGCGTTCCAACAGCGCACCCAGAACCACGTGCGAGTCGACGATCGCATCGGGCAGTTCGCGAGCCGCGCGCGCCGCCTGCTCGGCTTCGTCGAAGCGCCACTGTAAGAAGATCGACATGGCGAGCCAGCAGCGCGATGAGGGGCAATCGGGATCCTGCGTGAGCACGACCCGGAACTGCTCTTCGGCTTCGGCGGCACGGCCGAGCGCCAGACATGTGTCGCCCAACAAGAACGTCAGGTCCAGCTGGTTGCCCTGACCAGCCGCCATGGCCTCGCGAATCGCTTCGAGAGCCTGCTCGTAGTGCTCCTCGTCGAGCATGGCTTCGATGCCGAGCACGACCGGATCCCGACCCGCCTTCACGTCGGTGTCAGGCGGCACGATTCCGTCGGGTTCCAGTTCCATCGGTCGGATAGCGTAGCCGCCCTAGGCCATGGGCCGAAGTGCCTACTTGCGGCATCGACCGGGCTCGCATCTGGTCACTGCTTCGAGGCCGACCACAACGAGGGTCGGCTCGCATCCTCCAAACCAAACATGATCAAGATCCGTCGCATCGTCTGTCCGACCGACTTCTCGCCGACCGCTGCACGCGCAGTGGACTACGCCGCCGAGATGGCTCGCACGTTCGAGGCGGAGCTGATCTTGCTGCACGTGATCCCCGAGATGAACTACCCGCTGCGCAGCTTCGGCATGGCGTCGTCGTTTCCGCACCTCAAGACAGAGCTGCAGGCGCGCGCCAACGAAGCCTTGCAGGAAGTGTGCAAGAAGTCGCTCGCTGGCGTCACCTACCGCACCGAACTGCGCGATGGCGAGGCACACAGCCAGGTGCTCGAGTGCGCCAAGGCCACCCAAGCCGACCTCATCGTCATCGGCACGCACGGCCACACCGGCATCATGCACGCGTTCCTGGGCAGCACGGCGGAGAAGATCGTGCGGCTCGCGACGTGCCCGGTGCTGACGGTGCGTACACCTTCGTAGCGCCGAAGCGCTGCCCGTTCGGGCACGGGGTTCGCAGCCGGGCTCGCAGCTGAAGAACCAGACGCTCAGCAGGCCTTCCCTGATCGCCAACCTGGCCAACTCGGCGGCCGAATGGCAGTCGAGCTTGCGCTGCAGGTTCTCGGGGTGCTTCTTCACGGTGCCCAGCGACAGCCCCAGCATCGCAGCGACGCTCGATCCAACGCCGCTACCTGGCCGCCCAACGCGAACGTGCCGAACCTGCGTCGGCGGCCGCGCGCAATGCCGCTCGTTGGCAAGCCAACGTCGACACGGCGACGGAGGGCATCGTCACGATCGACGCCACGGGAGCGATTGAATCCATGAACGGCGCTGCGTTGCGGTTGTTCGGCTACGACTTGCGCGAACTGCTGGGACGCAACGTCGCCTGCCTCAATGCCCGAACCGTTCCACAGCGAGCACGACGGCTACTTGCAGCGCTACTTGAGCACCGGCGAACACCGCATCATCGGCATCGGCCGCGAAGTGATCGGCCAACGCAAGGACGGCACCGAGTTTCCGATCGACCTGTCCGTCGGCGAAGGAACGATCGACCAACGCCGCTTCTTCACCGGCGTCATCCGCGACATCTCCGATCGTAAGGAGATGCAGACCAAGCTCGCGCAGACCGAGCGGCTGGCCGCCATAGGAGAACTGGCTGCCGGCGTCGCGCACGAAGTCAACAACCCGGTCAACACCATCATCAACTGCGCGCAGTTGATCTTGGACGGCGATGACTACGCAACCAACTGCCAGGTCATCAAGGAGAAGGGCGACCGCATTGCGGTGATCGTGCGCGACCTGCTGCAGTTCGCTCGCGACGACCGCGACCGACCGCAAGCCACGTCGATCCTCGAGGTCGTGGAACGTACGCTTCGGCTCGCCGGCGAGAATCTCGAGCGCCACGGAATATCCCTGCAGGTGGAAGTGCCCGCCGACCTCCCGCAGGTCATGGCTCGCCCGCACCAGATCCAGCAGGTGTTGTTCAATCTGCTGATCAACGCAAAGGACGCGCTGCTTCAAGCGCGCGGAGAACACCGACGCATCTCTCTCGTCGGCCAAGTCGATGGCGAAGGTGTGGAGTTGGCGGTGGCCGACAACAATCCTGGCACAGGGGGGACCCGGCATCCCCGAACACCTCGGCTCCCGCATCTTCGAGCCGGTCGTGACGACCAAGCGCGCGCGCGGCGGCACAAGCCTCGGGCTGTCGATCAGCAAGAGCATCGTCGAGGGCTACGGCGGCACGATTGCGCTCACGAGTGTCGTGGGCGAAGGTGCGACGTTCCGGATCTGGCTGCCCAACGCTCCGCACGAGTGAGGCGCGGTGAGGCGGTGACATCCGTCGCTGCAGCCTGCGGACGGCTGCGAGACGTTAGCCGCACGATTGGTGACCGGTCG
>JBDSBS010000165.1:0-4037 GCA_039921435.1 Planctomycetota bacterium
CCACGTGGCAGCACTGGTGGGACTTCAACCAGGACGGCCACCTGCGCCTGCGCGACGCCGTCGTGCACGACACCTTCACTGGTTCCGATGACTACTACCTCGGTTCGACGCGACGCCTAGAAACCAGGCAAGCGCTGGTGCCGAGCCACGAGATCGTCGTCGGCCGCGTATTGCCCGCACTGAAGAACGCAGTCGAGGTCGGCCCGCGCGATGTCACCGTCGCGGGCATGCTCGCGATGGCGCGCATCGGCGTCGATCATCCGGAGTTTCGCTTGTTCGACGTGTTCACACGGCGACTGGCCGACAGCGATCAGAGCACTCGCGAGACCGCGGCGATCGCCATGGGTCTCGCTGGCAGCAGCGATCGGCGTGGCCTTGACATGCTGATCTGTTTGCTGCGCGACGACGAAACGGGCCGACGTGCGACGGGCACATCGGTCGACGTGCGCACGCGGTCGTTCGCCGCCTACGGCCTCGGCCTGCTCGCCAATCGCACGGACTCAGTCGACACCAAGACGAAGGTGTTCGCTGCACTCAACGCCATCCTCAGCGACCGCGAGCTCGGCAACCGCGACATCCGCACAGCAACGGTGCAGGCAATCAGCCTGCTCGACCTCGACCTGCACAAGTACGCGGGCGCCAAGCTCGCCAAGGAAGTGTTGGCCTGCCTGGACCACTACTTCGACGAAGACCTGGGCGTTGGCGAGGAGTACATCCAAGCCCACTGCCCGACCGCGATCGCGCGCCTGCTCGACCGCGAGCATTGGAGTGCGGAAGCCTACAAGGAACGCTTCGCAGCGATCCTGACCGGCAAGCCCACGGACAACCGTTCGCCCGATCGCAAGAACCGTCGCAAGAGCCACGCGATTGCTCAATCGTGCGCGCTCGCGTTGGGGCAACTGTGTCTGGCCAACACCGACGGCGACGAGGCGAAGAATGCCGACGTGCGGTGGAGCCGCGTCCTGCTCGACGCGTGGCACGACCACAAGGATGCGCAGACGCGCAGCTTCGCCCTGCTCGCCATCGGCCAAATCGGCGGCGCCGAGAACCGCCGCGTGCTGCTGCGCGAGTTCGACAAGGCTTCGGCCAACATCGAACAACCGTGGTGCGCTCTCGCGCTCGGGCTGTGTTGCGCTGGCAAGGACGATCGCCTGGTCAAGGAAGCGCTGCTGACTGAGTTCCGCCGCAGCAAGAACCCCGAGTCGACCGGCGCGCTCGCCGTAGCACTCGGCCTCGCGCGGTGCAAAGAGGCCGCATCGATCGTCGCCAACCGCCTGCTCGACGGCATCAGCAAGGAAACGATGGCGGGTGCCTTGTGCCAGGGCCTGGCGCTGCTCGGAGAGCCACTGGCAGCGGCAGCGGTGCGCCAAGTCATCGACGACTGCGAGCGCCGTCCCGAGTTGCTGGAGAAGGCAGCCATCGCGCTGGGCAAGCTCGGCGACCAGCGCATCGGCGACTCGTTGTTGCAGCGGCTCGCCTGTGGCGAACCCAACTACGCGATGCAGGTCGCGGTGTCGACTGCCCTAGCCGACGTCGGCGATCGGCGGCAAGTGGCAGCGCTCGTCGAGGTCCTGGCCGACACGCACCGCAGCGCAATCACGCGAGCCGGCGCCGCGAAGGCACTCGGCGGCATCGCCGACCAACGGCGCCTGCCGTGGAACACGCCGCTGCGCGCGAACGCCAACTACCGCGCCAACGTCGACACGTTCACGGACCGGTTTGCCGGCGTGCTCGACCTGCGGTAGAAGTAAGCAAGCGCTCCGGAGGGCCATGCATCACGGCCCTCGGCGACCGCTGCACCCGTGGCATCGAGACCAAGGTGCACGACCTGGCAGCTGCCTGAGCGTGCAGTCACTGCGGAACGGCGTCCACGCGATCTCGTAGCATGCGGCCTCATGATCGCCCCCCACGTTCGCTCCACCCTGCTGTCCTCGGTCGCGCTCGCATTCTTCGGCTGCACCGGAAACGAGATCGACACCCCGGGGCAGCGCACCGAGACCCAGGCCCGGACCACCCCCATGCACATGGCCGACAAGACCACAATCGTTCGCGTCCCCCGCGTCCTACCTCCGATCGACGCCGAAGCCCCGACCGCGTATCAGACCGCGACGTTTGCACTGGGGTGATTCTGGGGCCCCGACTCCCGGTTCGGGAGTCTCGACGGTGTGCTGCGCACGCGAGTAGGCTACGCCGGCGGCACGACGCCGCAGCCGACGTATCGCGCGATCTCCGACCACGCGGAGTCGATCCAGATCGACTTCAACCCTTCGCGCATCACCTACGAGCAACTGCTCGAGGTGTTCTGGACGACGCACAATCCGTGTCGGCGCGCGTGGAGCCGGCAGTACATGTCGGCGATTTTCTATCACGACGACGCACAACGCGAAGCGATCGAACGAACGCGGGCAAGGTTCGTCGCGAAGCCCGAGCAGGTGCAGACCGAGATCGTGCCGCTCGCTGCGTTCTGGGTCGCCGAGGACTACCACCAAAAGTACCACCTGCGGAACGAACGTGGGCTCGCCGACGAGCTGCTCGCGATCTACCCCGAATCGGCCGACTTCACGGCCTCGACAGCGGCCGCGCGCATCAACGGCTATCTAGGCGGGTTCGGCGACCAACTCGAGCGCGAGATCGATCGACTCGGGCTGTCTGACGCTGGCAAGCAACTGCTGCGTCGCCACGTTCGCTGATCGAGCGCGTTCGCTTCGGCGAGCCCCGTGCGCCGGCTTCCACCAACAGTCGATGGAGTTCCCTGTCGGCCGAGCTCTATATGGCTCGGCGCTGCTTGGTAGTACTCTTCTTGGCTGGACTCTTCTTGGCTGGGCTCTTCTTGGCTGGGCTCTTCTTGGCTGGGCTCTTCTTGGCTGGGCTCTTCTTGGCTGGGCTCTTCTTGGCTGGGCTCTTCTTGGCTGGGCTCTTCTTGCGCATGGCCTTCTTCGCGGCACGCTGCTTACCCGGAGATCTCTTCGCTCCACGACCTTTGCCGAACACGATGTCGAACACCTGCTCGAAGCGCTCGGCGAACAAGATCTCGAGTCCAAGGACGAGCTCAGGCTTGAGTTCCACCACCTCGGCTTCGTTGCCCTTGGGCAGGATCACGCGCGACAGGCCAAAGTTCTTCGCCGCGAGCAGCTTCTCGCGCACGCCGCCGATCGGCAACACTTCGCCGACCACGGTCAGTTCGCCCGTCATCGCCAGGTCCATCGGCGCCTTCTTCTGCAGGATGCAGCCGAGGAACGCACAAGCGATCGCGATGCCGGCAGAGGGACCGTCCTTGCGAATAGCGCCCGCGGGGAAGTGCAGATGCAGGTCCATCTCGGCGAGCTTCGGCAAGTCGATGCCGAAGCGATCGGCCCGACTGCGCAAGTAGCTCATCGCCAACCGCGCTGACTCGCTCATGACGTCGCCGAGGCTGCCCGTCAGCTGCATGCCACCCTTGCCCTTGCTCGCCACGGCTTCGATGTAGAGCACGTCGCCGCCGAACGGAGTCCAGGCGAGACCCTGCACCACGCCAGGCAGCTGCTGCTGGCGCCGTTCGTCGGCCTTGAAGCGCGGGCGACCCAGCAGGTCGTCCATTTCGTCCTGACTCAATCGGCCGACGCCCTTGCCACCCTTCGCGACGCCGAGCGCCACCTTGCGGCACATGCGCTGGATGACCTTGTCGAGGCCTCGCACGCCGGCCTCGCGCGTGTAGTTCGCGACGATCCTCAGCCACGTGGGCTCTGTGATCGACAGGTGCTTGGCCGACAGCCCGTGACGCTCGAGCTGCTTGGGCAACAGATGCCGGCGCGCAATCTGCACCCTCTCCTCGATCAGGTAGCCGGGGATCTCGATCAGCTCCATGCGATCGCGCAGCGGTTCGGGAATCTGCGACAGCACGTTGGCCGTGGCGAGGAACATGACCTTCGACAGATCAAACGGCACGTCGAGGTAGTGATCCTGGAAGTTGTGGTTCTGTTCTGGGTCGAGCACTTCGAGCAGTGCCGAGCTCGGGTCGCCGCGGTGGTCGTTGCCGAGCTTGTCGACTTCGTCGAGCA
>JBDSBS010000166.1:0-4157 GCA_039921435.1 Planctomycetota bacterium
CGGCCACGTCGACGAGTTCGCCCGGGGCGTAGCACGGGTCGACGAGTACGGCTTCTTTGGTGACCTTGTCGCCGATCAGGTAGGCGAAGTTGAGCATCTGCTGGGCGATCGGGTCGCCCACGGCGAAGTTGCGCCCGGCCAGCAGCTGTCGAAAATACAGACGGTCCTCAAGGGAGGGGGTGGGTTCGTGCCGATCCATGCGATTGCAAGGATGGTAGGCGAACGCTGCAGAATCACTCGTTATCCGCGACGCCTGGGCTGGCTGGCTCCGGTGTTCGGGGTTGCCGTAGTGGTGGTGGCGTGCACGAGCCCGAAGCGACGCCCGGCTCGGAACGAAGAACTGCAACCCTGGCAGCTGGCGTTGCAAGGCAAGGGCTCGATCGCGGTGTCGCCGCTGACAGCAACTACCGTGGCGTTGCCGAGCGAAGCGCAGGCCGCGGCGAGCACCGTCTTCGTCGTCGATGCCGACTGGCGCGCGCCGGACCAGGTCGTCAGCGAAGCCCGCCGCGCCGAGCTGTTGGCCTTCGTGCAGGCGGGCGGTCGGCTCGTGCTGTTTGGTTATGCGGCGAGTCTCGCGGCGCAGCTCGGCATCGAGCCCGAGGTGCCCGAGCAGGGGCCGTTTCGCTGGGGCTTCGATGGCCGCACGGCGCTCGGTCGTGCGCGCCTCGGCTTGCGCGTCGTCTCCGGACGATGTCCGGAGCTGTTTCTTGGGCTCACGCCAGCGGAGCCGCACGAGTTCACCTTCCTGCTCACGGGCGGCGAGCCATGCACGGTGCCGCTGTGTTCGTGGTCGATCGGCGTGCCCAAACAGGGCGAAGTGTTGGCGCTGCTCGCCGCCGAACTCGACGGCAGCATGACGGACCGCGCCGAGCCCGTGTTCGTGCGCTGGCGGGTTGGCCGCGGCGAAGTGCTCGCCTGCGGGCTTGTGCCAGACCTCGCGCATCCAGATGCGTTGGTCCAGCAGACGGCGCACGCGTTCGTGCGGCATTGTGCCGGCGACACATCGCCGCACACGATCGTCGTGCTCGATGCGTCGGAGCGTTGCGCTCGCGAGGCGGCGGTTCCGTCGACCGCCGACATGCCGATGGCGCCGCTACTCGCCCACTGGGGTTGGCAGGCGCGCCTGTCGGGCGAACTCGGCGCGCGTTCGGCCGAAGAAGTCGTGCACGAAGCGCTGCTGCCGAGCTGGCTCGCTGGCGCCGACTTGCTGGAACTCGACGTCGCTGATGCGGAGCGCGGTGTTCCGTTCGCCTGGTCGACAAGCGATCCGCTCAAACGACCGGAGTCCTGGCGCCAGGATGCGAGCTTGCCCGCGTGGGATGCTGCCGCCATCGGTCGCCTCGCCAACGAATCCCACGCGCGCGGCATGCTGCTGCAGGCCGTCTTCGATCCGCTGCCCGTCGGCGAGCGCGCCACCGAACGGCTCGTCGCACTGCGCTTCCTCGCCCGCGAGCTGGCTTGTGTGCGCCGACTCGGCAGCGCCGCCATCGATGGGTTTGGCGTGCGGCAGTGGTGGGCCGATGCGAGCGGCTACGGCAGCGCGATGGTGCAGGACTTCCATCCGGGTGCGTTCGTCTACAGCTCAGGCGAGCAAGTGCCGCCGCTGGTCGGCGGCTTGCGCGCAGCCGATGCCGACGACGGGGCGCCGCGCGGTCTTGGCGCCGCGGGCCTCAGCGCCCAGTGGCGCGATGGCTTCGCGGCCGACTTGTTCCCGCTCGGGGTGCTCGATGCGCGCGCCAACCGCGATCGCACGGCGCCCGGCCACGTAGCCGGCGGGGTCGCCGGCGGCGGCAGCCATGCCGATTGGATCGTCACCCAAGCCAACGACTTCGTGCGCGAGCACCGCGGTCTCGGTGGCGCCATGTGGTGGCGGCACTACGACCCGCGCACGCTCGACGTCGACTCGGCGGCCTACGTGAACGGCATCTCGCTCGAACCGCTGCGCGCGGCCGTTGCCATGAGCCTCGCGGCGACAGGGCGCGATGGCTACCGCGCTGCAGCGGCGGGGCTGCTCGACCCGGTGCAGCGCGGCTTTGGCGCCGAGGTGGGTGCGCCTGCGGCCGTGCACGTGTTGCAGAACAACTGGTTTCGCTTGCTGGGCAGCGGCGGCAGCCTGCTCTTCGACCCGAGCGGCTTGGCGCGCTTCCGAGCAGGCGAGGCCACCGCGCTGAGTCCGGCCTTCGTGCGCACGCGCTTGTCCGGTGGCCGGCCCGACTCGTCGCTGCTGCGCGCCGAGGGTCTCGACCTGCGGCAAGCAGGCACGCGCGGTGAAGGTGGCTTTGGGCGCACCGCATGGGCGGGGCCGCGCAGCGAAGAACCGCTGTTGCCGGCCGTACTCGCTGCCGACGAGCAGCCGACCTGGCCCGCCGCGGTTGCGATCGAATGGGCGGCCACCGCGGGCTACCACGAACTCGAAGTGCAACCGCGCGGCGTGCGCGGTTTTGGCATCCTCGCGCTGTCGGTCGATGGCGTTGTGCAACGCTGTGTGCCGTTCCGAACCGGCGAGCGCGCCGATGTGGTGACTCTGCCGGTGCATGTGGGCTCGCCAGGGATGCGCACCTTGCAGCTCGAAGTCGTCGAAGGTGGCGCGGTCGCCATCGATCGCCTGAGGCTCGCGCGCACTGGCGACATCGGCGCCGAAGCACGCGTGGTGGTACCGGCGGGCAGCTTGGCGCGGCTGCGTGAGCGTTCGCATTCGAGCTTCCACAGCGAACGCGTCGAGCTGACGACGCTCGCCGACTTCCCGGGCTTCTTGATTTCGTTCGCTTGTGATCACGCGGTGCGCAATCTGCAGGTCGAGCGGCTCATTGCGCTGCCCGGCTACCGCGAGTTGGCGGCGGGGCCAACGGAGGGCGCTGGGGGCCTGCAACAGCCCTTTGTGCTGCGCGCGAGCGACGCCAGCGCACCCGACGTGGTGGTGGTGCCGCTGCAGATGGCGCGCAACGACCGACTGTCGTTCGCGAGCGGCGAACTCACGCTGCGTTCTGCGCCCGAGGCCGGTCTGCAGAGTCGCTTTGGCTTCTTGGTCTGCCAGCGCAAAGACAGCGAAGCCTGGCGACCGCACGCGGCGCGACTGCTTGCAGACATCGACCGACCGCAGACGTTGCCCCTCGGCGATCGCGGCGAGGCCGTGCTGCTGAGCCAAGTGCCACTCGCCCATACGCGGCTCGTGCACCTGTCGGGGCCCGCGACGACGCCGTTTCTCGTCCGCGAGAACGGCTGGTGGTTGTGGCGCGGTAGCCAACCGGCCCCGGAGGGCGGCAGTTGGCTGCGGGTGTGGCAGGCGCCCGGCGACGCGGTGCAGATCGTCGGTGGGCCCGCCGTGTTGGCACGCACGCGCCCAGGGCCAGGTTCGCTGCGGCTGCTCGCGCTGAAGGATCCCGAACCGCTGAGTGCAACGGTGCGCGTGCTGCAGCCGAGCCGGCTGTGTGCACCGAGCGTCGTGCTCGCCGCCGACTTCGACACGGTGCGCCTCGATGGTGAGCCATGGGCGTGGTTCGATGGCCGCAGGGTGTTCTTGCCAGATCGGCCCGGCACCTATCGGCTCGAAGCGTCGCGCCATGCGGGTGCGGCGACGCCGCGCGTGCGCTGCACCAGGGCGCCGCTGCAACGTTGCTTCTACGCGCCGGCCGAGCACGAACTCGTGCTCGTGACCGCCAGCGATCCGACGCGGCCGCCCGAGCTGCCTTGGACCGCGGTGTTGGTCGGGCCGCGACCTGCGCGCATCGAGAACGGCGAGATCGTCGACGAGGCGAGCTTGCGCCATGCCGATGCCGAACTGGCGGCGGCGGCGCGCGCCGGTGGGGTGTTGGTTCGCTTTCGCTCTGGCACGACGCGGGTGTTCTATGAGTGACGTGCGCGGTCTCCTGGTGACAGTCTGCCTCAGCGTCGGCGCGGCGGCAGCGGTGTTGGCCTGGTTGCCTGCAGGCTGGCCTAACCCGTTGGCACAGGGCGCACTCGACGTCGAGCGCGCGGTGCCGCAGTTGCGAGCTGCCGCGGCCGCGGTCGACGCCGCCTGTGTGCGCGGCGATCTGCTCGCCTTCGGTGAAGTGACGACGGCCGAACACCGCGACGAACTCGTGCGGCGCCTGCGCGCCGTCGACCGGCCGCTCGACGGTGAAGCTCTGCGCGAACTCGGCGACGTCGCGGGGCAGGCG
>JBDSBS010000167.1:0-3270 GCA_039921435.1 Planctomycetota bacterium
TGAAGCGATGGATCTCGTCGATGAACAGCAGCGTGCCGCGCCCGTCCTTCTGCCGCCGCGCCGCCGCCTCGGCAACCGCCTCGCGCACCTGCGCAACGCCCGCGAGCACGGCCGAGAACGGTTGGAAATGCAGGTCCGCATGCTGGGCGATCAAGAACGCCAATGTCGTCTTGCCAACGCCGGGCGGCCCCCACAGCAGCAGCGATCCCGCCTTGCCGTGTTCGATGGCAGCTCGCAGCGCACGCCCCTCGCCGACGACGCCTTCTTGGCCCAGGAACTCAGCCAGGGTGCGCGGCCGCATGCGCTCGGCGAGCGGCGGCAGCGGACCCTTGGCACTCGGTGCCTGGTTCTCGGGCAACTCGCCGAACAGACTCATAGAGAACGTCCTCGACGCGCCGCGAGCAGGCGCATGGCGAACGTGACATCAGGGTCGGTCGGGTGTGCGGCAGAGATGGCGACAACGCCGGCGCACAGGCTCCAAGGCGAGTCCGCATCGGTCACCACGACCAGGCTGCGCAATGCCGGCGCATCGTTGACGCGCAGTTCCACAGGCAGCTGCCATGCCGGCACCATCGTCGGGCCCAGACTCACGGCTGCCGCCGGCCGAGCGTTATCGAAGTCGTACAGCTGCGTGACCCGAGCGCCCAGGTTGCCGAGTACGGACCACAGCGACGGTGCATCGACGACCTCCCAGAGGATCCCACTGAGCGCGTCGCTCTTGCGCACGACGACCAACAGTTCGTTCAGAGCGACGAGCGCTCGGAATCGCTCCGACCAATCATCTGGCCCTTTCGACAGGAACCCTTGGCCGATTCTCTCCCCCTCACCTCGGCACGCGCGCGCCAGACCGCGCCTCAGGAACTCCAAGCGCAGTCGCAGCTGTTCGCGCCCGACATCCAGGCTCGCCCCGTCGAGCACGTGGCAGTCCACGACAACATCGTGGCGAGGCTTGCCGTCGCGGTACGTCCATGGCGACACTTCGATCGCTTCCACTGCCACGTGCAGGAACCAATCGCGTTTCACGCCGCGACGATCGAGCCGCAGACCGAACACCACGAAGTCACCGATGCCGATCAGACCTTCTGCATCGGGTTCATCGAAGCCAGCGGGCAACTGCGTTGGCGGATCGAATCCCCGCAACTCCACGACCACTGCCGAACGCTGCTGCCAGTCCGGATCCAGTGGCGCGCTCGAACACGCAGCCAGCAACATCGCAGAAGTCCGTACCACAGTCCGTACCACGGCGCCGCCCCTCATTGCCGCTGCCGCTGCGCCTCGAACAGCAACACACCGGCCGCGACCGCGACGTTGAGGCTGTCGACGGGTTGACGCAACGGAATGCGCACCCTCGCATCGGCGGCGCGTTGCAGTTCGGCCGGCACACCAGCCGCCTCGGCGCCGACGACGAGCAGCATCGGCTTGCGGAGATCCACCTGCGTGTGCGCGCGATCGCCACCACCGTCGGCGACGACGATCTGCAGACGATGGCGTTTGGCGAAGTCGATTACACCGGCGACGTCGAGCCCGTGCAGCACCGGCAGGCGGAAGATCGAACCCATCGAACCGCGCAGCGCCTTGTCGCGGAACGGGTCCGCGCCGCCCTTCATGGTCAGGCAACCGGTCGCCCCCGCCGCTTCCGCCGTGCGCAGCAGCGAGCCGAGGTTACCAGGATCGCGCACACCTGCCGCTACGACGACGAGCGGGGCCACACCGCCGCGCACCAGGTCCTGTTCGTTGACCACCGGCCTGCCGAGCAGCACGGCGACACCCTGCGGCGTCTCGAGCGCACTCATGCGCGCAAGTACCTCGTCCGAACATTCGATCCAGCTCTGAGCTGCTTGCTGCAACCGTTCGCGCAGCGCCGCATCCCCGAGCCGCGGGGAGACTGCGGCCTCGAGCACCGGCAGCCCCGCGTCGAGCGCTTCGCCGACGAGCCGCACGCCTTCGGCCAACATGACGCCTTCGAGAGCCCCCACCGCGGCATCGCGGAACCGTTGGATTGCGGGGTTCTTGCCGGATGAGATTTCTTTGCGAGCGGGCGACATCGGCGAACTACACTAGCGGGCCGAACCTGCGGATGCTCGCCGCGCCGCCCGCCCCGCCCGCCCCCCCGCGGTTCTTGGCGCCAACGGCCCAAGCCCATTGCGCGCACCATCTGCGCACAGTGCCCCCGTCACCCGAGGCCAGAAAGCGGATGCAATCGGACTTCATCCACCGCCCGTCGCCATGAACCCGAACCCATCCCGCCTCGGCACCCTGAGCCGGCTGCATCGCCTGCTGCGATACAACTGGATCTCCTCCACCGGTGCAGCGCTCATGACCCTGGCCGTGCTGGGCTTCGTGTCGCTCGTCTTCATGCACACGCTGGGCGGCGAATGGGCCGGCCCCTACGTCGGCATCATCACCACGCTCGTCGCACCGCTGGTCTCAGGAACCGACGCCGAACCCAAACGATCCGTTGCCGCCACAAGAACCCAAACCGGCTTTGGCTCAGGATCCCACCAAGGCCGCTGCCAAGGCGCTCGAGAAGCTGCTGCCGACGGCCAAGCCGCCCGAGGCAGCACCGATCCCGAACGCATCGGGCACCCCCGAGCCTATCGCACCTGGTGGCCCGACGATCACGCCACCCGCCCAAGACCGAGCTACGCCCATCGAGCCTGTCGCCGTGCCGTGGTCCGGCACGCTGTCGACTCGCTACCGCGCCCGCCACGGCAGCGGCTCTTCCGACCAGGACCTCGTCGCGCGACTGAGCCTCGACATCGGCCGCGCCGAACGCGATCCCGTCACGTTTCATCTCAGCGCCCGCGGGTTCGGTGACCTCGATGGCCGCCATCGCGACGATGCGTTCTCCGGGCTCGACCACAGCTTTGGCGACGACGTCAACTTGCGCCACTACACCGCATACTTCGACGTGCACTCGCTGCCGCACGTCGACGTCGCACGCCTGGGCCGGCAGGACCTCGACGAGACGCCGGTGTCGTTCGACGGCCTGCGCATCGATAGCGAGCGCGTGGGCCGCTCCGGGGCCTGGCTGTCGGCCTACGGCGGTGTGCCCGTGCACCAGTTCGAAGCGTCCTCGCGCGGCGACTCGGTCTACGGCGTCGCCGGTGGTTTCAAGCCGTGGGCCGATGCGCGTGTACGCCTCGACTGGATGCAACTGCGCGACGACTTCCTGGCGACGGCCCGCCGCGACGACCTGCTCGGCATTCGTTGGTGACAGAACGTCGGCGAAACTGCTCTCGACGCAGCGCGCGCAGGTCACCGAGCTCG
>JBDSBS010000168.1:0-6573 GCA_039921435.1 Planctomycetota bacterium
GCAGATCGCACGTGCCGCGGAACCGGTCCGGCTGCCCCGGCAACGCGACCATCGGCACGCCAATGAGCAGCGGTGCGAGTTCGCAGCGCAGGATGCAATGGGGCGCGGCGGTCGCTTCGACGACGAAGCGCTGCACGGAGCCTGGCATGGGTGAGCGCAGCACGGTCAGGTTCGCGAGGGGCGGATCGGTGTCGGTGCGCGACGTGTCGGTTGCGCGGGGCACTGTCGCTGCGACATCGCTGACGAACTCGTCGGCGAGAGCGAGCGTTGCCATCGGTGTGCCGTGGCTGCCCTGGGCGTGCAGCTCCTGGAACACCTGGCCGCTCGTCAGCAAGAAGCCGCCAAACGTGCTGGCGGTGTGCTCCGCCGACCACCAGGTCGTGTCGTCGGGCAGCCGCAGGGAGACCGTTCCGCCGAAGGCGTGGCGTCGCAAGAGGTATACATTGAAGCTGCTCTCGAAGAAGCTGCTGCCGACGACGATGGCGTCGACGCCGAGTGCTTCGATCGCTTCGGCCAAGGGCACACTCTTTGGGTCGAAGCCAGCGGGGTCACGCAGCCAGCCGCGTTCGCTGAGCACGCGGTCCGTCCATTCGGCCTCGACGACGCGGTGTCCGGCCGACTGCAGGCGGCTCTGCACGAGGGCTCGAGTGGCCTCGCGCACGTCCGGATCCGCAGTGCCGCCGAACGGCAGCACCGCCACCGTGCGCGGCGCGGGCAGGTCGGTTCGGTTCGTGTGGCTCACGCCGCCGCACGCGGAGAGGCACAGCGCGACGAGCAGTCCCGACCCAACGAAAGGAGACACCGCCAGAGGAAACCCAACGAGAGGAGACCCAACGAGAGGAGACACAGCGAGCGCAGTCTTCACTTCGCGCCTCCGACGAGGACCGTGCCCCGGTGTTCGGCACTGCCGATGCGTGCGACGAACGGAACGACGCCAGCCGTGTGGAAGCAGAGGGTCACCACATCGCCTGGGTCGACCTTCGCCGTGTGCGTGCCGTGATCCGTCGGCGTGAAGCCGAGCACGGTGTCGCAATCGGGGCACGAGGGAGTGTCGACATCGATCACGGCGGGGGCGGAGCCGCGGTTGCGCCAGACGACGGTCGCGAAGACAGGGATCTCGACCGCGGCCTCCGGCAGCAACGCGGTATCCGTCACGGTCACCGTTGCCGTGAACCGATGCGTGTGCACGGCGGGTGGTGAGGAGTTTTGGCAGGCAGGGACAGTCAGTGCGGTCCAGGCCATGACAAGTCGGTGAAGGAGCCTGTGGGTGGGGCGAGGTGACAGCATGGGTATCGAGTGGCGGTCCGGCAACGTCACGTCGCCTTTGCATGTCGGCGGCGCGCGCCGGGTTTCACGATAACCGAGGATTGACTCGGTCCGCTACGGGATGCTTTGGGCTGCGAGCGGCGCTGCTCGGCAACGTGCGCACGATGATCGATCTGTCCATGATCGCTGCGTACATCTCGTTCGTCGCGTTCGGTCGGTTCGTCTCGCCAACCTTGCGACGCACAGCATGCCGCAGTTCGGGTCGATGCTGATGGGGGCGTTCACGATGGGCGTGTGGGGCATCACGCTCTACTACCTGTGGCGCGGGCGACGCGAATCGGCAGCGCTCGGCGCTACGAACTGAGACAAGACCGTCGCGGCCGTCGTTGTCTGCGGCCATCCTTCCGGGAATGAGCGATGCGGATCTCCCCCCGGCGCCACGTCTTCTCGACCGGCACTTCCGGTGGCGCGGCAGCGATGTCTCGCGCCTCGAAGGCTTCTCCGACGCTGTGTTCGCGATCGTCTTGGCGCTGCTGTTCTTGCGCGCCGCACCGCCCGAGACGTTCACCGACCTGAAGGCGGCGATGAAGGCGCTCGTGCCGTTCGCCGCCTCGTTCGCGATCATCGCCTACGTGTGGATCGAACACTGGCTGTTCTCGCGCCGCTACGACTTGCACGACGGATGGACGACGTTCCTGAACCTGCTGCTGCTGTTCCTGCTGTTGTTCTACGCCTATCCGCTGAAGTTCCTGTTCACACTGATCTGCATCGCCGTGTTCGGACCGATCGGGTCGGTGACACGCGAACACTTGCTGCAGGGCTTCGAGGGCGAAGGTGACCTCGTGCGTCTGTTCGTGTTCTACGGCGTCGGCTACGGCGCCATCTTCGGCGTGATTGCGCTGATGTACGTGCGTGCGTTGATGCTCGAGAAGCGGCTCGGATTGAACGCGGTCGAGCGCTTCCTGACGCGCGCGGGCATCTGGCAGTGCTTGCTGCAGTCGGGTGTCGCCGCGGTGTCGATCGCGGTCGCGCTGATCGGCATCGAATTGAACGCGGGCCTGCCCGGTTGGGTCTACGGCGCGATCGGGCCAGCGATGGCCGTGCATGGCATGTGGGAGGGGCGCCGGGTGCGTGCGCTCGAGGCAGGCGCTCGGACGTGACAACCTTGTCTGCGCTGCTCGCTGCGGCTGTTGTCGTTCGAGCCTTCGAGTAGCCTCTCGCACTCCTGCTACCCGAACCTCACCTAGGGCTCAGTCTCATGACGACACGATTCTCGCTCTTCGCTTCTCTCGCTTGCACAGCCCTCGCGGCCCAGTCGCCGCCGTGCATCTCACTCAACGACGGGAACAACAGCGTCGGCACCGCCACCACGGCGTACGGCTTCGCGGGACCCGGCGTGCTCGCCTACCAGTTCACGCCGGCGAACTCCATCGTGCTGCTGGCCGCCCAGATCTACACGCAGAGCACCGCGTTCACGTCGCCCTTGGGCTACCAGACGCTAGAGATCTGGGACACCAACTTCATCTTCCTGCCGCAAACGCGGCTTGGCGGGGGCACTTGGCAGAATCAAGTCATTCTCGGCCTGCAGTGGCAGGGTGCGAGCTTCGATCAGGTCATTCCGCTCAATGGTGGCCAGACCTACTGGCTCGTCTGGCGCGAGTCTGGCGGCAACGTTCTGCCCTACGAGCCGGGCGGCTTCGTGACTCCGACCGCTCGCTTCTCGGGCGGCAACTGGACCCTGCAGGCTACGTCGCAAGCAGTGAAGTGGCGCGGCTTCTGCTCGCTGCTCGACGCACAGAACGTGGCGCCGATCGGGTTCGGTTGCTTGTCCTCGCAGTCGAAGCTGCCGAGCGAGTTCACCAACCACGCGCCGACGATTGGCAACGCCAACTTCCAGATCGAAGCTTCGGGCTTGCCGCCGGGCAGCATCGCACTGGTCGTGCTCGGTACGAATGCGACCTGGATCAGCGTGCCGATCCCGGGCGCACCAGGCTGTGATCTGCACACCGACCCGCTGGTCTTGGCTACCGTTATGGTGGGCACAGGCAACCAGCAGGCGCAGCATTCGGTCGGGGCCAGTGGACATGCCTGGCTCGACCTTGCGATTCCGGCCGACCCGACCCTCGTGGGCACAGTGATCGGCTCGCAGTTCGCGGCCTACGACGCCGGCCTGGCCGTGCCGCTGCAGTTCGTCTTCTCGAATGGGCTGCGCTTCACGCTCTACTGATCGTGCGGCCGCGACCATCGTGGCGTTGGCCGCTCAGGACCTTGCCGCGCGCCCAGGCCGCGCCGCGTCGATGCTGAGATTCACGGTTCGCCCTCTGTCGGCCGATACTACAGCAGCCCTTGTCATCGGTCCCACCCAGAGGAGAGAACCCCATGCCCCCCATGTGCAGGCTCACGCTGCTGACCTTGGCGCTGCTTGGCGCCTGCGGCAGCAAGATCACGTCGGTCATCGACACCGATCTGCAGAAGCGCGCAAATACCGTTCAGGACTGCTTCCCGGGCCTGTTTGCGAAGGCGCAGGTTGTGCTCGACGTCGCCAACACGTGGCGACTCAACTCGGGCGCATCGATTCCGGACCCCTCCGGTCTCGGCTGGAGCGAGCAGCCAGACGGCGCGATCGACGTCAGCTACGTGGTGTCTGGTTGCACGTTGGCGATGACGATCTCGTTCTACAGCCCGACTGGCGTGTTGCAGAATCTCGACCTCAGTGGCGCGGTGACGTTGGCTGATGCGGTCGACCTGGCCGCCACCGAGCTGCGCACGCTGTTTGGCTCCGCGGCGAACTTCATGGTTGGCGAGTGGAGCCTCACGGGGTCAGGAGTCAGTGGCTCCGGTGCGCTGACGGGCATGCTGGGAGGCTCGGGCGATCAGAACGTGCTCGAAGAACTGCGCACGACGGTCGCTTCCCCCGCGGCGCCACCCTCTGGCCCTCCGGCCAACGCGAACAGCACGGTCACCGACATTGGCCCGCCGCTTTGCATGCTGACGTTCGGCACGGCGAGCCTCGCTACGGACGATTATCAGGGGCAGACGTATCCGGTCGGCACGATCGATCTCGCCATTGCGGGTCACGAGGCAACAGTGACGGCGGCGATCACGTTCGATGGCTCGGTGCGGGCGACGCTCGTCGTTTCCGATGTGCCCGGTTATTTCGACTTCAACCTCGGCACCTCGAGCCTCACGCACCGCCCGTGAACCGCATGCGAGATCTCCATCGAACCGCGGCATTGGTGGCCTTGCTGCCATTGGCCGCGTGCTACCAACTCAAGGTTCACGCACAGGCGAGCTACGCCCAGATGAAGGTCGCTGGCGACCTCGGCTACGTTTCGTCGGGCAACTCGCCGGTCAACATCAATCAGGACTTCGAGAGCGCCTTCGGTATCGGCGACGACCAAGGGGTCCCGTACGGGCGCCTGAGTATCGACACGGGCGTGCCGGTGATCGCCGTTTCTGGCTTCAGATTCGACGAGCAAGGTCAGGGTGTGCTGCAGGCGGACTTCGGCAACAATCTGCAAGCCGGCGTCCGCGTGCTCACCGACCTCGACTTCACCAACGTGAAGGCGTCGTATGCCCTGAGGATCACTCTGGGTCCCGTCAAGATCTCCCCTGGTCTGGCCGTCGACTACTTCGACTTCCACTTCCAGGCACGCGACACGATCGGCATCGCGACCGAGAACGTGGACCTGCAAGCGCCCGTGCCGATGGGGTTCGTGCGCGCCGAGGTCGACCTCGGTGTCGTCAGTGCGGTAGGCGAGGTGGGCTACATCAAGGCCAACATCCAGGACGTCACCGCCTCGCTGCTCGACGTCGAGGCACTGCTCCAGGTGCGTCCCAAGAAGTGGTTCGACTTGTTCGTCGGCTATCGCTCCGTGCGCATCGACGCGAAGGGCATCGTCGACGGCAATCAGTTCAACACCGATCTGACGATCAGCGGCTTCCTCGTCGGTGGTGGGTTCACGTTTTGAGGCAGGTGTAGCGCTGCTCAGGCTGGAGGCACAAGCAGCGCTGCCTCGTAGAGGTTGGCGATCGTGAACCGCTGCGACTCGAGCCGGACGGGCACGAGGATGCGGCGGTAGTCGGGACCTTCGAAGGCGTCGAGATCGCGCCAGTGGCCCGGCAGTCGTGTGCTCGTGAGCAGATGCACGGGCACCGGGCTCGCGGTGGCGTCATAGGTGAAGGCGGGGAAGTGCCGCACGGTGCGGCGGCCGAGCACAGTGGCTGTGCACCAGGTGCCGGGGCAGTTCGCGAGCAAGTGGTGGTTCGACTCGCCGGGTGCCAGCGTGCCGTAGACGGCGAGCTGCTGGCTGCAGCGGAAGCTGCTCTCGAGCGCTTGTTCGGCGGCGAACGCTTGTTGGGCGGCGAGGCCGTTGTTGCGGCCGCGTCGCGCTGCATTGCATTGGTTGACGAGGGTCAGCACGGTGTCGTCGAGTGAAGTGTCTTCGCGCACGGGGTGACTGTAGCGACTCGACGGGTTGTCGGGTTGTCGACTGGCTCCCGCCAGACAGGCGCGGCTTGACCGTTTCTTGACAGCCGCTGGCGAGCGATCTCTATCGTGCGGCCATCGACCCGACAGCGTGGAAGTCCTGGAATCGCCTGCACACCCTGCTGCTGCTGCTCGGCGCGGCGTTGGTGACGGCGCTGTCGTTCTTGCTGTGGCGCACGCTGCAGCTCGAGACGCGCGCCCGTCAGGTCGAGTTGGAACGGGCCGAGCTCGCTGCCGAACGCATTCTGCGCGCGGCGACGACCTCGCACGCGGTGTGGGAACAGGCGCCAGCGGAGCGGCGCTTCGTGCTGCGCGGCGAGCAGGTCGAGATCGACGACTCGGTGGGCTGGTTGGCGACGACGGCACCGGAGCCCGATCTCGTCGTGGCGGATCGGTTGGACCGTGCGGCGCGCGCCGAGTTCGTTGCGCACGATGAAGCGGGCGCGACCCGCGAGTTCGAGGAGCTGCTGCGGCAACCACTGCCGAACACACAGCGGCTCGAAGTGCTCGCGGCGGCGGCGTGGTTTCATCATCGCGCCGGACATAGCGAGCAAGTAGTTCCGCTCGCGTTCGAACTCGACGCGCGCATCGGCGAACTAGCTTTGTCGTTGCTCGGCCGTGCGGACATCGCCAACGCAGTCGCGGCCGCGCTGCGCTTGGCGCGTCCCGATGGCGCGCCAGCCTGGGGCGAACGGTTGACGCCGCTGTTGCCGCCGTCGGTGCATGCGGGCTTGCCGGTCGCTTTGCAGCGACCTGCTGTCGCGGCACTCGTCGCGCGCCGCCGCGCCCTGCTGCAGGCGGCGCAGCGCGAGTGGCAA
>JBDSBS010000169.1:0-5098 GCA_039921435.1 Planctomycetota bacterium
TGCGCGGCGCGACTGCAGCGAGCTGATGCAATAGCCCCGCCGCGCGAGCCGCGAGCCAACAGATCGCGCCTTCGAACACCCAGAATGGCCGAGACGCAGCCAACCGTTCGACCTGTAGCATGCGCACCCTGAGCGCCCGTTCGGCGCGATCGACCACCCTCGGAGTGACCATGCCTCTCGAACTGGAAGTGAACGGCAAACCCGTTGCCGTCGATGTCGACCCAACGACGCCGCTGTTGTGGGTCTTGCGCGAAAACCTGCATCTGATGGGCACCAAGTACGGCTGCGGCGCTGCCCAGTGCGGCGCTTGCACGGTGCACGTCGAAGGCAACGCGGTGCGTTCGTGCGTGCTGCCCGTGTCGGCCGCGGCTGGCACGAAAGTCACGACGATCGAAGGGCTCAGCGGCCCCATCGGTGCTTCGCTGCAGAAGGCGTGGATCGAGATCGACGTGCCGCAGTGCGGCTACTGCCAGACCGGGCAGATCATGAGTGCCGCCGTGTTGCTGCGCGAGAACAAGGCGCCGACCGACGCCGACATCGATGCCTGCATGGGCGGCAACGTCTGCCGCTGCGCCACCTACCAGCGCATTCGCGGTGCCATCCACAATGCGGCCAAGAACGCGGCGAGCACCAAGGGAGGCAAGTGATGCACGCCCCCGCTCTGTCACGGCGCGGCTTCTTGCGCGTCACCGCCACCGCCGCCGGCGGCATGCTGATCTCGGTGCAACTGCCCGCGCTCGGACAATCGAACGCCACCCAAACCGGCCGCAACACCCAACCAGGCCAACCGCGCGCCGACTTCGCGCCGAACGCATTCGTTCGCATCGCCGCCGACGGCAAGACCACCGTCATCGTCAACAAGTCGGAGATGGGCCAGGGCATCTGCACGTCGCTGACGATGGTGCTCGCCGAAGAACTCGACGCCGACTGGTCGCGCGTGAACTTCGAGTTTGCGCCCGTCGATCCCGTCTACGCCCACCCGGGCTACGGCATCCAGATGACTGGCGGCAGCACGAGCACGATGGCGATGACCGAACCGATGCAGCAGGCCGGCGCCACCGCGCGCGCCATGCTGGTCGCCGCCGCCGCGCAGAAGTGGAAGGTTCCCGCATCGGAGTGCACCACGAAGGACAGCGTCGTCACGCACCCGAAGACCGGCCAGCGCGCCAGCTATGGCGAACTCGCCGCCGCTGCAGCCCTGCTGCCCGTGCCGACCGGCGTGCCGCTCAAGGACCGCAAGGACTGGCGCCTGATCGGCAAGCCGACCCACCGCCTCGACAGCAAGGCCAAGGTCGAAGGCACGGCCGTGTTCTCCATCGACGTGCACCTGCCCGGCATGCTGACCGCGCTCGTCGCGCACCCGCCGACCTTCACCGGCAAGGCCCTCACGATCCGCGATGCCAAGGCGCGCGCGGTGCCCGGCGTCGTCGATGTCGTCGACGTCGGTTCGGGCGTGGCCGTGATCGCCAAGGGCTTCTGGCCGGCCAAGCTCGGCCGCGACAAGCTCGAGGTCGACTGGGACCTCGGCGACAGCGCGGCGCTGTCGACCGCCGGTCTGCGCGAACAGTACCGCCAGCTCGCCGGCACCACTGGCCTCGTTGCGCGCAAGGACGGCGATGCCGAGAAGGCGCTCGGCGAAGGCACCGCACTGCACGCCGACTATGAACTGCCGTACCTGGCGCACGCGGCGATGGAGCCGCTCAACTGCGTCGTCGATCTCAAAGCCGACAGCTGCGAAATCTGGGCGGGCACCCAGTTCCAAACCGTCGACCACGCCGCCGCCTGCGCCACCGCCGGCCTGAAGCCCGAGCAGGTCAAGCTGCACACGACGTTCCTCGGCGGCGGCTTCGGCCGGCGCGCCAACCCGGTGTCCGACTACATCGTCGAAGCAGTCAAGATCGCCAAGGCCGCGAAGGCGCCCGTGCAGTTGATCTGGACGCGCACCGACGACCTGCGTGCCGGCTACTACCGGCCGATGTGGCACAGCCGCATCGCCGCGGCCCACGACGGCAAGGGCACGATCACGGGTTGGAAGCACACGATCGTCGGCCAGTCGATCGTCGCCGGCACACCGTTCGAACCGATGATGGTCAAGAACGGCATCGATGGCACCTCGGTCGAAGGTGCGGACGACATGCCCTACACGATCCCCAACGTGCTCGTGTCGCTGCACACGACGAAGGTCCCGGTGCCGACGCTGTGGTGGCGCTCGGTCGGCCACTCGCACACGGCGTTCGTCATCGAGAGCTTCCTCGACGAGATGGCGGCCGCGACCAAACAGGACCCCCTGGCGCTGCGTCGCAAGCTGCTCAGCGGCCACCCGCGCCACCTCGGCGTGCTCGAACTCGCCGCCGCGAAAGCGGGCTGGAGCACACCCGTGCCGACCGGTCGCGCGCGCGGCATCGCCGTGCATCATTCCTTCAACAGCTACGTCGCGACTGTCGTCGAAGTGTCGCTCGAACGCGGTTGGCCGCGCGTGCACAAGGTCACCCAAGCCGTCGACTGCGGCCGCACGATCAACCCCGACACCGTCAAGGCACAACTCGAAGGTGCAACGGGCTTCGCCCTGACCGCGGCGCTCTACAGCGCGATCACGCTCAAGAACGGCAGCATCGAACAATCGAACTTCCACGACTACCGCATGCTGCGCATGCACGAGATGCCCGAGGTCGCCGTGCACATGGTGCCGAGCGACGAGCCGCCGACCGGCGTCGGCGAACCCGGCGTGCCGCCAGTCGCGCCCGCGCTCTGCAACGCGCTGTTCTCGCTAACAGGCAAACGCATCCGGCGACTGCCGATCCAGAAGGATGACCTCGCATGAACCACCCCACGAACTCACCGTTGCCGCGTCGAACTGCGCGCCGCCTCGCCATGGGCGCCGTCGCGGCTGGCGCGTTCTGCCTTCTGCAATGCCAGTCGACGGCCATCGACGCCGTCAGCAAGGCCCGCAGCGTCACCGCCTGGGCCACCGTCTACGAAGTGCTGCAGCATCCTCGCTGCCTCAACTGCCACCCGGTTGACGATGTGCCCCTGGTCGGCGAACACAGCGAACCGCACCCGCAGAACGTGCAGCGCGGCCCCAACGGCGTCGGCGTCTTCGCCATGACGTGCACGACCTGCCACCGCGGCCAGAACACCGCCGGCGAGCACATGCCGCCTGGTGTCGTGGGTTGGCACATGCCACCGCGACACCAGCCGATGGTGTTCGAAGGCCGCAAGTCCGCCGAACTCGCGCGCCAGCTCGCTGACCCGAAGCAGAACGGCAACCGTTCGCCCGCGGACCTGCTGCACCACGTCACGCAGGACTCGCTCGTGCTGTGGGGCTGGCAGCCAGGCGATGGCCGCGCACCGGTTTCGGTGCCGCATGCGCAGTTCGTCGCCGCGTTCCAGCAATGGGTCGACGGCGGCTGTCAGGTGCCGCAGTAGCGGGCTCGGCACTTCTGGCGATCGGCACTTCCGACATCAGTGAGTCGGGCAATCCATGCGTCGCGCGATCAGAGACCGACGACCCCAACCGCCGCGTCGGAGATCGATGCGCCAAACGCGTTGAGCGTCGGATCGATGACCAGCGCCTGCGTGAAGAACGTGAAGCCGAGCAGGCCGATCTGATTCGGGGTGGTGAACGGCAGCGTGGCCGACCCACTAGCACCGACCAGGCCCAGCAGCACATCCGGGCTCACACGACCCTGGCAACCGGGAATCCCGAGCGGCGCGAGGTTCAGCGGCAACGGACCGAACGCGGACACCGTGCTGCTGAGGCCGACGATCGCGAAGGCCACGACCGGCGGCGGCAAGTTGCCAAACGTGATCACCGAACTCTGCCCGAGTCGCGGCGGCGCCGAAATCGTGTTCGAAGGAACGCCGGCGGTTCCGGGGCAACCGGGGCCGAAGATCGCATACGTCGCGCCAATGCCCGAGTCCTGCTCGTGTGCACCGATGCTGACGGGTGTTGTGCGCGGAGTGAGGAAGAAATCGGTCACTACGAACGGTAGGCTCACGCCGCTCGCGGTGCACGGAGACCCGACCTGCAGACTCAGATCCGGCGGCGTCGCGGTGGGCGCCACGAACATCGGATTGGCCTGGATGCTGTTGCCGTCGAAACCGAGTGCCTGCCACTGCGCGAGCGTCTGGTTGGTGCTGGCCCAGACCGGGAAGTAGCCGGCCAGGTTGCTCCAGAAGCAGTTGTTGTTCATCAGAACCGGCCGCAGTGTGCCCGAGCACCACATGTTGAACGACAGCGTCGAAAGGTCGTCGTAGAAGACGTTGTCGATCACTTCCGTGCCGGCAGCGCCGGAGTACCAGCGCAGCGAGCAAAGCTGAGTGCCCGAGCCCGTGTGCACGATGTAGACCGAGTTGTGCCAGATCTTGAGGTTGGCGCCGCTGGTCGGCATGCCCGGGATCCCTGCATTGATGCCGTACGGGGTATTCCCCGTGATGAAGTTGTTCGCCAGCGTGAAGTTCGTTCCACCCATCGTCAGGATGCGCCAGCCACCGCCGAGGATCCGGCATCGCTGCACGGTCGCATTGCTGTCGCCAACCTCCGACTTGAGCGCTTCATAGGCTCCGCCGAACGTCGAGTCCTCGATGCGGCAGCCGCTGCAGTTGATGAAGCGGAACAGGGCAGCGCCTCCCGTCGAGGTCGGCGCCACGAAGTTGCAGTTGGCAAACGCACAATCCGTCGCACCCCCGTCCACGACGAAACTGCTGGCAGCGCTCGGGAACGTGCCGTTGAAGCCGCGGAAGGTCACGGAGGCACACCCGTTGAGCGTCAGCATCGGCGCAGCACCGCCGATCGTGACCGGTGCGATCGTGTCGAACAGCACGGGGTTGGCTGGGCCCTGCCCAGGGAACGCGGGAATCGTCCACGGGCCGGTGTCGTTGGCAGTGACGAGGAAGGTCACGGGTGCAGCGACGCCGCTCGTGGTCAGCGCCGCGATGGCGGCCGCGATGTTCGAATAGGTGGCCGCTGGGCCCACGACATAGGTGCCGCCGAGCTGGGCCGGCAACGAGGCCGCGGTGACGAGCATGCCAACGAACAGAATTACGGGTGAGAGGCGCATGTGGTTCGGCATGAGACAGAGGTTGAGCGTTTACCCCC
>JBDSBS010000170.1:0-2958 GCA_039921435.1 Planctomycetota bacterium
CCACGCGCCCGGTCCCGGGGTTGACCGATTGTGCCATCACCGTCGAACCCGACGAGTTGTCGTCGCTGAATGCTTCGCCCACCCCCGAGGCGAGGATGGTCCCGTCCTCCGACTCTTCGCAGTCGCCTGCGCCAGTCATCCGCTCGCTGAGGTCAGCACAACTGACGACGGGTGCGTCCCCCTTGGTCTGCACCGACACGACCAACACCTCCCGAGCTACACCATCGAGTTGGACCATCAAGGAGACCGTGTCCTCCTCACCGCCTCCTCGCAATTCAGTCACCTTGTCGGCGCCGAGGATCTCCTGAACCACGGCTGCGATGCCAGCGGGTGTGATGGGCTCCAGCGTGGGGGTGGAGGTCTCCGTCGGCGCGGGGTCGCTGGCTGCGGACGTGTCCTCGCCGCAGCCGGCGAGGGTCAGTGTCACTAGGAGCAGCGCAGCGAGCATCTTCATCATGGTGCTGACTGTCCTCCCCGGAGGCCGGCTTGGAATGAGTACGCGGAACCAGTTTTGGGCTGGCGCAGATGGGCCAGGGGCCGGTCCGTTGCCACTGGCTCCGGTCGGCGGATGCCAATGCGCGTGCCTCGCCGCTCCCGAGATGCTTCACGCTGCGTGTCTTGGCCGGGCCTGTGCCCCTCGCCCTCGGTGCTGCTCAGGTGCGTGGCTGGTGCTCGGATGGCCCGGCCCGCTGGAGGGTTCCGCACGCAACACACCAGGTCGACACCTCCTGCGGGCGGACTCATGTCGTCGCCGTCGGGACGGGGGCAGGCATCTGCGTCTATCCGGCTCCCCTCTGTTGTCAACCGGTGTTCTGGAGGGTTCTCACGGGTGTGCTCTTTCGGGGCGATCCGTGGTGCGGCGTAGCGTCGGGTCTGCGGGTCCGGGAGTGGCTGATCCGAAGTGTCGATGTGCGGGGGCAGGTCGACCGCGCTGGATTCTTTAGTCGCCCCGCAGTGCCCTCCCGGGCCTGCACCTTCGGCGCGGAGGGCGTCCGTGACGAGTTGTTTGTAGATGGCGTCTGAGATCCGTCGCTTGAGGCAGCGGATCGCTTCCCGCGGCTTCTTGCCGGCTGCTCGCTTGCGCCGGTAGTAGTGGCGGCCCTCGGTGTCGAGGCGCAGCTGGGTGACCGCGGCGATGTGGATCATGTGGTTGATCCGGCGGTTCCCGGCTCGTGAGAGTCGGTGTCGGTTCTGTTCACCGGAGGAGGCGTCGATGGGTGCGGTGCCGGTCCAGGAGGCGAAGCGGTTGCGGTCAGCGAACCGTGCGACGTCACCGACGTCAGCCAGGATCCGTGCCGCCACAACGGCGCCGACACCGTGGATGTCCATGAGCTGTGACTTGCGGGCCACGACCATGGTCTTCAGCTCGGCGGTGGCTTTCTTCATCTTCGCCTCGACCGCGATCACTTCGGCCAGTTCCTCCGTGGCGATGCGACGGCGGGTCTTGCCGGCGATGTTGCGCGGCCGCACGGACGCGAGCATTCTCTTGGCCTGCAGTGCGGTGATGTCGCGCTTGGCCTGGCCCGGGAGCAGCTCGGCCAACAGCGCTTGAAGTCGGCACACCGTCTGGACCCGACGACGTGTGAGTGCTTCACGTCGGTCGGTGAGGATGCGCAGTGCCTCGAGTTCACCGTCGACCTTCAGCACCCGTAGGTTCGGGGTGCGAACTGCCACGACGGCGACCGCGTGGGCGTCGTGGGCGTCGGTCTTGCGGTTGTGGCCGGTGTCGAAGAGCCGCACTCGTGCGGCGAGTTTCGCCGGCACGTCGACCACGTGCTCGCCACCTTCGAGGAGCCGTTGGGCGAGTGGCCGGCCGGCACCGTTGGCCCCCTCGACTGCCCAGACCCGGTCCGGCCAGGACTTCGCGTAGGCGCGCATGGCTGCGTAGCCGGCCTTGTCGGTGGTGAACCGACCTGAGCCCAGCAGCCGCTCGTGAGCGTCGACGACCTCGATCGTCGCGGACAGCTTGTGGGGATCGACCCCGATGATGACGTGTTCCATGTGTTGCTCCCGCCTGTGCTCGATCCGATGTGGACGGCGAGGTGGGCATTGCTACTACGAGCTGGGCAGTCCCCTCTTGAGCCACGCCTCGTCACGGCGACCGGCGGGCCGCAGACCGGAAGCGAGCCACACCCGCGAAGGGGTGGGCAGCCCAAAGGAGAGCGAACCCGCCGAGCACCTAGACCGAGTCTGGCCAGACACCGGTCCTAGGGGAATCCTCTAGTAGCCCAGATTGACGCGCAGCATTGAACCCGGGCAGCACACAACCGCCTGGGTGGTACCTGACCGAGGAGATTCGAGTGGCCGCGGCCGGGCCGCGCAACAGCGAGTGCTGCCGATGCAGAGCAGATCTAGCGGTGCTCGCCCGTCGGGCAATCCTTCGCGTGTTCGAGCAACAGCGGCCTGCATCGAGTGTCTCGCGGCCTCCACTTTTGCCACTGCCTTAAGCGGTAGCACTCAGCTTTTGGACGCACTTGATCTCGTGCGTTCAATACCCAGCCTTCGTACATCGGAGAGATGTCGTTCGCACGAAGCCGAAGTTTGCGCGCCTCCCTGACGGCACTCTCGAACTGAGCGTCCGCTTCTTCGAAGCTTGCTGTCGCCTTTCCAGTGCTCAGTGCCCGCAGGTGCTGCTTGGCGAGCGACCGGTGCGCTCGTGCTGACGCGAACAGAAGCATGGGATCAGCATCGCGAACGGCGAGTCCACACGACGCCGCGTGCACGGCTCGGCCCCAATCCCCCTTTTCACCCTCGATTCGTGCCCATGCAAGGAACATGCCTCGGTCCTTGTAACCAAGCTCTGCTGCCCTCGCGAACTGTGCCCTTGCGTCGACCGTGCGGCGCGGCTTCCAAGCCACGTAGGCCATCCCCAACATGGCGAGCAGGTGCGCATCATCCGGGCTATTATTGAGTGCCCTACTGAGGAGTTGCTCCGCTTCCACTGTGCGACCCGCGTTT
>JBDSBS010000171.1:0-3988 GCA_039921435.1 Planctomycetota bacterium
TTCTGGCTCGTGACGGCCACCGTGATCAGCGGCTTCGAGAGCATGCTCAAGGACGGCCTGCTCGTGGCGACGATGCCGATGGTGATGGCGATCGGCGGCATGGTCGGCAGCCAGGCCAGCACGCTGATCGTGCGCGCGCTGTCGACCGGCAGCCTGGGCAAGAACTTCTATCGCGTGCTGCTGCGCGAAGGGCTCGTCAGCCTCGGACTGGCCGGTCTGTTGGCGCTGATAGCGTTCGCCAACGCGCTGTTTCTCCAGTGGTGGATGCAGGGCACCACGCGCGACACCAGCGCCACGCTGCACATCGCCTCGGTGATCGGTCTCGCGATGGCCGCCGATGTCGTGTTCGCCGCCCTCCTCGGCGCCTCGATCCCCAACCTCGTGCGCATCCTGCGCATCGACCCCGCCCTCGTCAGCACGCCGGCGGTGACGGCCCTGACCGATCTCACGGGCGCCTCGATCTATTTGATCCTCGTCACCGTCATGCTGTGACGAACGCGCGAACGCCAACACATCGCGTTCGCCGTGAAAGGTTCCCGGCGCCAGCGCCGCCAAGAACGTCACTAGCACGAGGTCGTCGGCAGTGGCCTCATCCCCGACCAGATGGATCGCAGTTCGCTGCAGGCTGCTCGCGCAGAGATCGAACAGGTCCTCGATACCCCCCGCATTGCTGGTCTGCAGAACCGCCGGAACGAGGCGGTACAGGCCTGTTGCTCCCGGCCGTCCACAACCGTCCAAAGCAGGGTCGTTCGGAACGGACATGGTCGGGAGCTTGCTCACGGCTCCCATTTGTCGAACCCACCCATTCTGCTTCATGCGCCGAGAAAATGGAGCGGGCGGCGGACCTACACAGATCTACACAGGCCCGGCACAGGTTCCGCCCAGGCCCCAGCCGACGCGTTCGTGCCATTCGAGGCCAGCCGTCAGCTCGGCTCCGGCGAACTCCAGGTGCACGACGCGGCGATGCGAAGGTGACTCGGCTCGCGAGGACGAATGCAGCAACAGCGGTCGCATCAGCAGCGCCCCACCGGGCGACACCGCGCACGTGACCGCCGCTTGCAACCACGCCGACTCATTGCGCATCTTCGCGGTCAACACGCCGCGCGTGTGCGTGCCGGGCAGTACGCGCAAGGCTCCCTTCGTCGCATCCGAACCATCGAGGTCGATGCGCACGATCAACAAGCCCTCGAGCACCGCGACCGGCGGCTGCACGTTCGGCACACCATCCTTGACGGACCACGGCCCAAAGCCCGCGACCTCGCGCCGTTCACGCACGGCGATGGTGAGGTCCTGATGCCACGCGACAAGCCAGTTGGCGATCGGCGTCTTGTCGAACAGCGTTGCGCGCACCGCGAACGCGTCGCTGCCGAGCACCGGTTCGACCAGGGCACGCACTGCCGGTGACGTCGCCAGCTCGCGCACGGCGGCGTGCGCCAACCCCGTGCGGCAGCCTGCACCGTCCCCCACCGTGCCCGCGACTACCTGACTCAACCGCGCGCAGAACGCCGCGTCGATCACGTTCGCGACGATCGCGAACCCCTGGCTGGCGAAACTGTGCGTGTCCACGACTGCACGTTACCGTGAACGGCTCGAGGAGACCCCATGCTTCCACGCGCTCTCGGCGCCCTGCTGGTACTGTCCCTGTCGTTGGCGTCGCAGGCTCCCGAGCCCACGACACCAGCCCCAGAACCCGACCTACGTGCTCGAAGGTCGCGTCGTCGACCTGCGCGGCGAAGGCGTGCCGCTCACGAAGGTCTGGGTCGCAACACGGCAGGCTCCGGACCAAGAGTTGGCTCGCGGCGTCTGCGACGGGGAAGGCTACTTCCGCATCGGCAAGGTCCCGCGTCGCACCGACCTGGTCGCCTGCGCCTCGGCCGAATCGCGCTGCCGCGCACAGAGCAGTCTATCGCGCGGGCCCGTGACGCTCACGTTGCACGACGCCGCGATCGTGCGCGGCACGCTGACAAACCGCGCCGGCGAGCCGGTCGCCAGCGCGATCGTGCCGCCCCCGGCCTGCGCGTGTGGCTGCGCGACTGGGACTTCGCCAAGCGGCAGTGTGGTCGAGGTCATCACCGATCGGCAGGGGCGCTGCCGCTTCGTCGGGCTGTCGCCGGGCGGGGCATGGCTGCAGTTGCTCGTCGACGAAGAGCACCCGACGAACCGCGACGTCGAGCCGTTCGCAGTCGAGGCGGGCAAGACGTACACGTTCGCCTTGCAGGTGCCATCCAAGTGACCACACTCCCATGCGAGGTCAACGATCCTGCGATTCTCCCCCACCCACCACGCCACCAGGCGGCGGACCGGGCATGCTCGAGCCAACGCCGTACGATTCTGCAGGACATACGGTGGCGACCAGGGCTCACTCGCGCGACATCTCGCGTTAGCGCTTCGTGGACCAGCGTCCGTCGCCTGCGGCGTGTGCCCGCGAGGCTCCTTGGTCATCAGCTGCCCCGCGAGCTCGCTCTCGTGTCCAGCGTACAGGAGTCTCTGCCCGGCATCACACCCACGCGCTCGAACTGCTGAACTCTGCTCCGCCAGGTTCATGATTCACCCGCCGCGGGTCATGAGTGGATAGAACTTCGGCGCGGGTCTGAGCGAACCGATCCGCGATCCGCACTCCCCGACCAGGCCCCGACCAAAATGCCCGCCACCCTGCCGCCCAGCATCTTCAACGACGTCATCGGTCCCGTGATGCGCGGACCGTCGAGTTCGCATTCGGCCGCGTCGGTGCGCATCGGCCGCCTGGCGCGCGACCTCTGCGGTGGCGCACCCGACGCCGTGTTGGTCGAGTTCGACACCGAAGGCTCGTTGGCCACGACGCACGAGAGCCAGGGCTCCGACATGGGCCTGTTCGGCGGCCTGCTCGGTTGGCCGGCAGACGACGAACGTTTGCCCGAGTCGGCAGCGGCGCTGCGCGCGGCGGGCATCGCGCTCGAGATCCGCATCGCCACGCTGCACGATCCGCACCCGAACACCTACCGCCTGACGCTGCGCAAGAACGGCGTTGAGCATCGCCTCGTCGCGCTCTCGACCGGCGGCGGCATGATCGAAGTGATCGAGGTCGACGGCACGAGGGTCGCGTTGCACGGCGACTACGCCGTGACGCTGCTCGACGTCGTCGACGACGGCCGCTCGACGATCAACGCGCTGCGGCAGCGGCCGGAGTTCGACGTCGTCGAGGTCGTGGGGTCAGGTCCCGTGCGCGTGGTCGTGAAGGCCCGGGGATTCGTCGCCGATGACCTGTTGGCCCGCCTGCCCGCGGTGCAGCGAGTGCGCCGGCTCGCACCGGTGTTGCCAGTGCTCTCGCGCAAGGACCTCGCCGTGCCGTTCCTGCACGCCGGTGAGATGGTGGCGCAGGCGGACCCGGCCAAGCACAAGCTGTCGGACTTTGCCCTGCAGTACGAAGGCGCACGCGGCGGCATCGGCCCCGAAGCGGTGTTCGACCAGATGCGCAAGATCCTCGCGATCGTTCGCAACGGCGTCCGGCAAGGGCTGGCAGGCACCGAGTACCACGACCGCATCCTGCCGCGCCAGAGCCACCGCTTCGCGGCGATGCTCGAACGCGGCGAGCTGCTCGACGGCGGCATGCTGAGCCGTGCGATGCTCTACGTCACGGCGCTCATGGAGGTGAAGAGTTCGATGGGTGTCATCGTCGCGGCGCCGACTGCGGGTTCGTGTGCGACGTTCCCGGGCACGTGTCTCGCCGCCGCCGAGATGCTCGGCTCGTCGGAAGAACAGACCTTGCGCGCCATGCTCGCGGCCGGGCTCATCGGCGTGTTCACGGCGACACGATCGAGCTTCGCCGCCGAGGTCGGTGGCTGCCAGGCAGAGACCGGGGCCGGTGCCGCGATGGCGGCCGCAGCACTCATCGAACTCGCCGGTGGCAACGCCGCGCAGGGACTTTCGGCGGCCAGCCACGCGCTGCAGAACGTGCTCGGACTCGTCTGCGATCCGATTGCCAACCGCGTCGAGGCGCCGTGCCTGGGCC
>JBDSBS010000172.1:0-2665 GCA_039921435.1 Planctomycetota bacterium
GCCGGCGTGTTGCACGAGTACTCGGCGATCGACGGCGTGCAGGAAGACGTGGTTCACATCATGCTGAACCTGAAAGGTGTCGTGTTCCGCCTGCACAACCGCGATGAAGTGACGCTGGTGCTGCGCAAGGAAGGCGAGGGCCCGGTCACGGCCGGCGACATCCAGACCCCGCACGACGTCGAGATCATCAACCCCGATCACGTCATCGCGCACCTGTCGCACGGCGGCAAGCTCGACATGCAGATCAAGGTCGAGAAGGGCCGCGGCTACGTGCCGGGCACGATGCGCCGCTTTGGCGACGAGCCGACCAAGTCGATCGGACGCATCGTGCTCGATGCCTCCTTCTCGCCGGTGCGTCGCGTCAGCTACGCGGTCGAGAACGCGCGTGTCGAACAACGTACCGACCTCGACAAGCTGGTGATGGAGATCGAGACCAACGGTGCGATCAGCCCCGAAGAAGCGATCCGCGCTTCGGCGAAAATCCTGGTCGAGCAGTTGGCGGTGTTCGCGCAACTCGAAGGCAGCGAAGTCAGCGGCATCTTCGAAGAGCAGAAGCGCACCACCAGCACCTTCGACCCGATCCTGCTGCGCCCGGTCGACGAGCTCGAGCTCACGGTGCGTTCGGCAAATTGCCTCAAGGCCGAAAACATCTACTACATCGGCGACTTGATCCAGCGCACCGAAACCGAACTGCTGAAGACGCCGAATTTGGGCCGCAAGTCGCTGAACGAAATCAAGGAAGTGCTCGCCTCGCGGGGGCTCACGCTCGGCGCGCGCCTCGAGAACTGGCCGCCACAAGGTTTGGATAAGAGGTAATGACGGCGCCAGCGCCATTCAAGGAAGGGGCTTCTTGAATGAAGCCCGGTGCAGCTCCCGGTACCTGATACGGCCGGGAGAACAATCAACGAAAGGACAAGCACCATGCGCCACCGCAACGGACTCCGAAAACTCAACCGCACCAGTGCGCATCGTCAGGCGATGCTGCGCAACATGTGCAACTCGCTGATCACCCACGAGGCGATCAAGACCACGCTGCCCAAGGCCAAGGAACTTCGCCGCGTGGTCGAGCCGCTGATCACGCTCGCCAAGGTCGGCACGCTCGCCAATCGGCGCCTGGCTTTCAACCGCCTGCGCGACCGCGACATGGTGACCAAGCTCTTCGGGGAACTCGGCCCGCGCTACCAAGCGCGCCCGGGCGGCTACACACGCATCCTGAAGATGGGCTTTCGCATCGGCGACAACGCTCCGATGGCGTTCGTCGAGCTGGTGGATCGCCCGGAACCTGCTGCCGAGCAAGCCAAGATCGACGAGTAGTCGGCGATTTCGGGTGAATTGCCGGCGGGGTCGGGGTCCGGCAAGATGGCCGCACCGCGGCGCCGGCATGCCGGCTCGCGGCGGCTACCGACGGAACCTCTTACGGCGCGCGAGGTCTCTCCGCGAACCGCCCAGGCCATGCGCTTTCGCACCTACGTCCATTTCTGCCTGCATCTGGCGCTCGTCTGCGGCCTGCTCGCCGTCGCGCTGCCGGGCCGCGCCGCGACCACTTTCCTCGAGCCCGAGCGCGCGTTCCGCTTCGCTGCCCGGGTTCTCGATGAACGCAATGTCGAAGTCAGCTTCGAGGTCGCTCCGGGCTACTACCTGTATCGCGAGCAGCTGAAGTTCGAAGCCGCCGGCGCAACGCTTGGCGTGCCCGACATTCCGCGCGGCAAAGTGAAGTTCGACGAGACCTTCCAGAAGAACGTCGAGACCTTTCGCGACACGCTGCGCATCGTTGTGCCGGTGGAACGCGCCGGTAGCGGCTTTCGCCTGCTCGTCACGAGCCAGGGCTGCGCCGACGAGGGTCTGTGCTACCCGCCGATGCGAAGCGCTGCCGATGTTCGCCTGGCGGCGTTCGGCGGCGATGGTTCGCTTCGCCTGCTCGCGTCGGCCGATATCGCCGCCGCAGATTCGAATCCGGCTCCGGTGGCGGATTCCGCCGCGTCGGCCTCGGCACCGTCGTCCGTGCTGACCAAGGCGCTGGGCAGCAGTTCCGCCGAGGCGGCACCGATCGACGCAGCCCTGCGCGGTGGACGCTTCTGGCCGGTGGTGGGCGTGTTCCTCGTGGCGGGCGTGCTGCTGTCGCTCACGCCCTGCGTCCTGCCCATGCTGCCGATTCTGTCGTCGATCATCGTCGGCCACGGCGCGCAGGTGTCGCGCAGGCGGGGCCTGGGCCTCGCGGCCAGCTATTCGCTCGGCATGGCACTGGTCTACACGCTCTTCGGCATCGCTGCCGGGCTCGCCGGCGAAGGGCTCGCGGCGGCGCTGCAGAACCCGTGGGTCTTGGGCGCGTTCGCTGCCGTCCTGGTGGGGCTGGCGCTGTCGATGTTCGGCGCCTTCGAGATCCAGCTTCCCGCAGCCCTCGCCGGGGGCCTGGGGCGCGCGTCGCAGCGCATCGGCGGCGGCAGGATCGCCGGCGTGTTCGCGATGGGCGGGCTGTCGGCGCTCATCGTCAGCCCCTGCGTTGCCGCCCCGCTTGCCGGTGCACTGGTGTACCTGAGCCAGACCCGCGACGTGGCGCTGGGCGGCGCGGCGCTGTTCTCGCTCGCCGCGGGCATGAGCGTGCCGCTTCTGCTGCTCGGCGTGTCGGCCGGTACCTTGCTGCCCAAGGCGGGTGCGTGGATGGATG
>JBDSBS010000173.1:0-2573 GCA_039921435.1 Planctomycetota bacterium
CGCGCTATACCGTTCGCGCATGAAATGGATCACTCCGTCTCTCCTCGTCTTTCTGCTCCTGACCGCATGCAGCAAGGAATCGCCCAAGGCCGAAACGCCGGGCACTACTCCGCCCGCTGCGAAGCCGGCGCCGGCTCCTGCCAAGGTCGAGCCGGCCAAGCCCTCCCCAGCCAAAGTAGACGCCGCCAAGGTGGACGCAGCCAAGGTCGAACCAGCCAAGGTCGAGCCAGCCAAGGTCGCACCCGCCAAGCCGGCCGCAAATGCCGACATGGATGCGGCGATCACGACGTTGATGGCGAAGGCCGAGCACAACGACGCATCGATCGAAGTGCAGCACATCCTGATCGCGTTCCAGGGCTCGGGCGTGCCGAGTGCCACGCGCAGCAAGGACGAAGCGAAGGCGCTCGCGCAGAAGGTCTACGCCGAAGTGATCGCCGGCGGTGACTTCGGCGAACTCGTGAAGAAGTACACCAACGACAGCGCGCCCGGCATCTACCCGATGACGAAGGTCAGTCGCCGCGACATGGTGCAGGGCTTTGGCGACGTCGGCTGGCGTTTGCAGGTGGGCGAGGTCGGTGTCGCGCCCTTCGACGCCAAGGCGAGCAAGTACGGCTGGCACATCATCAAGCGTCTCAAGTAGCGCGGTCGCTGGCCGAGCCAGCGTCGCGGCATTCCTCACGCACGGTCGCAGCCGCGACCGTTCAGAATCCCAGTGTCGCTGCGACTGCGTTCGACGCGGTGAGCCAGGCCGGGTTGATGCCCGGATCGAGGCACAGCGCTTGTGCGAGAGGCGGTCGCCGACCGTTGCTACAACGGGGTTCCAATTAAGCGTGGCCGAGCTGCCGGCACGCGGCATTGTGACCAGCAGGAGTCGGCGGGTGCATCATTGGGGATCTTGAAGGGTCCGAGGGACCCTTCAGGCGACGTCTCCACCATGGCGGCCGGCGGAATCCGCGCCCGTCTGCTGCGGGAAAGCTGCGGGAGGGGGCGGTTTGGGAAACCTGGGGGCATCGCGCCAGCGCTGCCTGATCGACACCAACTTTTCTCGCCGCCGACCTTCGTCGGCGGTGCCTGGGCCGGCAAGATCCTCCGCCCCATGAGCGAGGCTCCCCGTGTCCTGACCGAGCGCCGCGGCGATGCGGTGCTCGTCACTCTCAACGCGCCCGAACGGCGCAACGCGATCGACCAGCAGATGGTCGACGGTCTGCACCGCGTGCTCGACGAGCTGTGGCACGACGAGTCGGTTGCGGCACTCGTGCTCACGGGGGCTGGCGAGAAGGCGTTCGCGGCCGGCGCCGACATCGCGCAACTGCGCGATCGCACGTCGCGCGATGCACAGAAGGCGATCAACAGCGGCATCTTCAACCGCATCGAAGAGTTCCCGGCGCCCGTCATCGCGGCGATCCGCGGCTACGCGCTCGGCGGCGGCTGCGAGCTCGCGATCGCGTGCGACCTGCGTGTGCTCGGCGAGTCGGCCAAGCTCGGCCAGCCCGAGGTCAAGCTCGGCATCATCCCGGCCGCCGGCGGCACCTACCGTCTGCCGCGCCTCGTCGGCCTCGGCCGCGCGCGCGAGCTCATCTACACGGGACGCATGGTCGACGCCCAGGAAGCGCTGCGTATCGGCCTCGCCAACGCCGTCGTGCCCGATGCCGAAGTGATCGGAACAGCGCTCGCCATGGCGAACGAGATCGCACAGAACGGGCGGCTGGCCGTGCGCGGCGCCAAACGTTCGCTCAATGCACTGTCGCGACCCGGCCACGAGAACGCGATCGCGTTCGAGAGTGCGGTGCAGGCGGTGCTGTTCGACAGCGACGACAAGAAGGCGCGCATGGACGCGTTCCTGAGCAAGACGAAGAAGAGCTGAACATGACGGACAGAGACTCCAAGGCGGCGAAATTCCAGACGGTCGCGGTGCTCGGTGCGGGCACCATGGGCGCCGGCATCGCGCAGGTGTGTGCACAGGCCGGCTCGAGCGTGGTGCTGCAGGACATCAGCGACGAGTTCGTGGCGAAGGGGCTTGCGCGCGTGCGCGACTTCCTGCAGAAAAGCGTCGACAAGGGCAAGGTCACCGACGTGCTTCGCGACGAGGTTCTGGCGCGCATCACGACCACGACGGATCGCAAGGCCGCAGCGCGCGGCGCGGACCTGGTCATCGAAGCGGTGCCCGAGAAGCTCGACCTCAAGAACGGGCTCTTCCGCGAACTCGCCGATGTCGCCGCCCCGACCTGTGTGCTCGCGAGCAACACGTCGTCGCTTTCGCTCGCGAAGGTGTTCGCCGGCGTTGCCGGCCCCGAACGCTGCATCGGCATGCACTTCTTCAATCCGGTGCCGCTTATGGCGCTGCTCGAGCTCGTGCGCACCGACCAGACGTCGCCCGCGACCATCGACGCGGTGACTGCGTACGCTGGCGAGCTCGGCAAAGAGCCGATCCTCGTCAAAGACAGCCCCGGCTTTGCGAGTTCGCGCCTGGGCGTCTGCCTCGGCCTCGAGGCGATCCGCATGCTCGAGAGCGGCGTCGCGTCGGCCGAGGACATCGACAAGGCGATGGTGCTCGGCTACGGCCACCCGATGGG
>JBDSBS010000174.1:0-4842 GCA_039921435.1 Planctomycetota bacterium
CCACGGGAAGTGCCTGGCACCGTGCGAACCGATGGTGATGCCAAGCTGCTGGAGTTCCGCGAGCTGCGCGGGTGCCAGATAGATCTCGCGGCACAACGCGGGCTCGTCGACACCGGCTTCTCGCACGGCGCGGCCGAGCCGTTCGTGGGCGATCTCCCGCTGCGTGCTTGGCATGAGCATGACCACGTAGTGCACGAAGCGCTGGCGGTCGCGCGGTGGCACCAGATCGGCGAGCAGTGCCAGGGTCGCTTCGGACCCGAGGCGCTCGAGTGCCAGGAACAACCGGTGTTCGCACAGCAACTCCGCGCGCCGAAGGCAATCCGTCGCGACGAACAGCGTCGCCGGCAGGCCGGCTCGGTGCAGCACACGCGCGGCTTCGAGGTTGTCGAGGTAACCGTCGTCGAACGTGATGGCGATCGTGCGCCGCGCAAACCGTTCGCCGCGCGCGCGCCGTTGCAGCGCTTCGTCGAGCGACACCACGTCGAACCTGGCATCGGCCAGATACGCCACCTGCTCGGCAAACACCTTCGGCGTCACGAACGGCACCCCGCCCGCCTGCAGGAACTCGTGATCGTGCGCTTCGCAGACGCGGTGGTAGGTCAAGATCGAGAGGCTGCCGCGCAGCATCTGCGAACGCTGGATCAACTGCCAGTAGATCCAGCTGGCATCAGTTAGCAGGCTCACTGAGCAGGCTCACCGCGTGCCGAGCAAGTAGCGCTTGGCGCGCAGCTTGATCTTGTCCCAAGCACTCTTGTCCCAGTTCCACGCGACGAAGCGCTTGGCTTCCTCGAGATCTTGCACGCTCATGTGCTCGGTCGGCTGCACGGCCTCGAAGCCGCCGTAGCGCTCCCAGTCGGTCGAAGCGAGCTTGCCCTCGGCCTTCAGCGTTTCATGCAGCGGCGTGCCCGGATACGGCGACAGGATCGCGGTCTGCACCGAGTCCGGCCGCGTGCGCTTGAGGAACGCCACGGTCCGGTGCACCGAGTCCCAGGATTCGCCGGGCAGGCCGAGGATCAGGTGCAGGTGGCAGCGCAGGCCGAGTCGCTTGGTGAGCGCGATGGTCTCTTCGAACCGGTCGAGCGAGACCGGACCGCCGGGCTTGCCGACCGCCGCGAAGATCTCCGGGTCGGCGCTCTCGAGGCCGTAGTGCACTTCACAGCAGCCGGCCTTCTGCATGAGCGTCAAGAGCTCCTCGCTGACGACGTCGTAGCGCGTCTCGCAAACCCACTTGACGTCGAGCTTCTTCTCGATGAGCCCCTGGCAGATCGCGGTCGTGTGCTTCTTGTTGACCGTGAACACCTGGTCGCGGAAGCAGATCTGCTCGACGCCGTGTTGCTTGACGAGGCGTTCGATGTCGGCGACCACGCGATCCGGCGAGCGGTAGATGAACCGCTCGCCGAAGCCGAACGGATACGGACAGTAGACGCACTCGTACGCGCAGCCCTTGCTCGTGTAGACCGTCATGTAGCGGTACTTCTTGCCGAAGAAGAAGTCCGACTGGTAACGGTCGAAATCGAGCAGGTGGTAGGCCGGGAAGTCGATGAAGTTGAGGTCCTTCATCTTCTGCTTGGCCGGCACTTTCTGCACCGCCTCGCCGTCGAGGTACCAGCAACCTTCGCGGGCGGTTTCGAGCTCGTTCGCAAGCAGGCGTGCGACGATCTCGGGCACGAGCAGCTCCTCTTGTCCGTCGAGCACGAGGTCCGCGCGTCCCTCGCGCAGCACGCGCTCCGGAAAGACCTTCGCCGTAGGGCCGATCACGACCGTGCGCAGCGAAGGCAGGGCCTGCTTGATGCGGGCGAGCAGTTCGAGGTCGTGCGTCAGCGACGGGATGTTGACCGCGGTGACGAGAACCTTCGGTTGCTCGAGGCGGAGAGTGCGTTCGAGCTCGGGCCAGTCGAAGCGCTGCTGGCTCTGCAGGTCGAAGTAGCGCGACGCGATATTGCGCAGTTCGAGTCCGCGCGCGATCCACAAGAAGGGGAAGTACGGGATCTCGTAGTACTCTGGATCATGTCCGGCGTACGCGCGCGAACTCGGTTGCGACGTGCCCATGCCGCCCGCCCACTCGCGAAACACGGTCTTGCCGGCGGGGCTCGGCAGTTGGATCAGGAAGACGTCGGACATCGGTAGGGCAGCGCGGCGGAGAGGGCGTAGGTAGCATACGCCGGGGCCGGGCCAAGGCGGCCGAGGGCGGCGTGCTCCCAGGCCATGCGGAGGCCATATCGGGACAATCCCCGGCCACGAACTGGTCGTCAACCCTTGGTGGCGCAGGACGCAACCGATCTCGACGCCGCGCGCGCCTCGGCGTCATCCCGCAACGGGGGCAACAGCGGGCGGCCAGCTCGCATCAAGGCGGCCGGCGGCGAGCAGGAAAGGCCAGATTCATGCACCCAAAAGGGCGGGCGGCGACACAAGTTGGCAACTTTGTTGCTCACCACCGTTGCGTCCAGCATCCGATTCCTCTGTGTTGCCCAAGTGCGCCCGCCTGCTGCGCGAGCGCGAGGTCGTCTGCGGCGTCTGCACCGATCCCCACCCGTCTTGCATCCGGCGCCGCGGCATCTATCGTCGTGGCCAAGCTGCCGCAGTGCCCACACCGAACGAGGACGCCAGCCGGAACCCCAGCCGGAACCCCAGCCGGGACCGCAGCCAGGACAGTGCCAGGCTGCAGCAGTCCGCCAGCTCGTTCGATCCCATGGGCGATCTGGCTTTGGTCCGCCGAGTCATGGCTTCTGAACCCGCGGCAATGGAAGAGTACTACTCGCGCCTTCGGTGCGTTGGCCGAATCCTCGCGGCCCGGAATCAGCGGGTCGGGGCCGTGTTGCGCCGCGAAGATCTAGAGGACCTCTGTCAGGACGTGCAATGCACGATTTGGGAGCAATTGGCCCTGTATCGTGGCGCTGGCCCCATCGAGGCATGGGTGCACCGCTATTGCGACCACGCGTTCCGCAATGCGGTGAGGAAGCGACTGCGAAACCGGTTGCCTGGCGCCTCGCACGAGTTGGATTCGATCGCTGTGACGGTGCGGCAGCCCTCGAGTCTCCACGACCCGCTGTCTCGATGCATGCAGCGCCTGACAGAGCAAGACCAGTGGATCCTGCACCGCAAGTTCTTCGACGAGGTGACACTGGAGGGCATTGCCGCTGAGATCGGCAGCAAGCTCAATACATTGAAGAGCCGCTACGTGCGCGCACTCACACAACTGCAGCAGTGCCTCGGCGGCCGAGCTGAGCCATGAAAGACGGCAGTTCGTCGAGCCAGCGCGAACGATTGGTCGAAGCCGTGCTCGCAGGCGACCTCGCGCCGGACGCGCCGGAGGTTCGGGCACTGCGCGCCCGCGACGCCAGGTTCGCGACCGAGCTCGATCAGCTGCTCGAGCTGCAGACGACGCTGTCCGCGCGCGCAACCGAGATTCGCGAGGATCTGGCCACGCCTGCCCCCACACTCGAAGACGCCGCCGAGTTGGCGGCGCGCCGCCTGCTGTCGAAGGGGCGCCGGCGGCCGAACCTCACGCTGTGGTGGGCTGTTGCCGCCGCGCTGATGATGGCAGTCTTGCTTTGGTGGCGGCCGTGGAATGCGCCAACCGCGCCACCGTTTCTCGGTGGCTTGCCAGTGGCAATCAGTGAGGACCAGCGCGAGCTGCGGATCGCCTGGGTGCTGGCGCCGGGCCAGCACTTCGAAGTCGTCATCTTGGATGGGAACGGGCAGCCGGTCCGCGCCCCTGAGCGCTTCCGCGTAGCCCGCTGGCGCCCCGACCCAGCACTGGTCCCCACATGGTCACCGAGTTGGCAAGTGGAACTCCGGGTCGTCAGCAGCGACGGCGGTGCGCTTCCACAGGCTCGCGTCGAGCATTGGTCGCCACGCCTGTAGAGGTATCATCGCGGCATTGTGCGCCGTGACGCGACAGCCAACTCGAGCGAGCCGTGAAGGACCGACCAACGACCATTCGGGCTGTCCTGACGCGCGCGCTGGCCGCAGCGTTGTTCGCGACGGCGGTTCCAACCACGACCTTCGCTCAGGATCCCGCCGACGCCTCGTCATTGGCTTCTCGCATCGAACAGGTGACGAGCGCAATGCCGCTCCGCCAAGCTGCCAATCGATCCCACGAACGGCTCGACGAAGCACACATTGCCCGACTCGAAGCGCTGCTGGCAGAACTGCCTGCTGTGCTCCCCGAGGAAGCGGCCAGGGCCGTGCACGCCCTGGTCCTGCGCGTGGCCCAACAACTGCTCGCTGACAGCACGCCCCCACGCCGGCGAGCGCGTTTCCTAGCCTGGTGCGAGCGCCTCGGCAGCCATGCCAACGTGCCTGATTCTCACCGCGCTCGACTGCTCGCAGCCAAGGCCGAGGCGCACTATGCCGCCGCCAATCACGATGCGGCCATAGCCGCGTTCCACGACGCCATCGCACTCGTTCCGAACGAAGTCGACTTCGTCAACGCCGTCTTGGGTCGCACCTTCAGTGTCGAACTCGAACGCCAGAACTACCGGGCGGCCAAGGATGCGCTCGCGGCGATGCAGCAGCCGCTCGAGCCACTGCGGCAACGCCTCCGCGAAGCGCAACTGGCGCTGCGCGTAGGGCTGTTCCACAGCGCCGACCGTAGCCTCGCGATCGCGGCACAACTCGCGAGTGAGCGGGACGAGAACGGAGCGCCGGTCACCGACGCCGACCGCATCCAGCAGCTTCTGTACACCAGCGAGCTCGCCCTGCTTCGCCAAGACCATGACTTGGCACAAGAGCTGGCAGTGCGGCTGCAGAACATGCCTGGGGTAAGACCCGCGACGGCCAACCGGGCCCGACTCTTCGAATGGACGGCGCGCGTCCGGCGCGGCGACCACGTCGACCTGG
>JBDSBS010000175.1:0-8821 GCA_039921435.1 Planctomycetota bacterium
ACACGAACCTGCTGCTCGGGCTGCTTGCCAGCGTCTCCTTCACCGGCGCGACAACTGCGCAGATCTTCTACGTCGACGCCAACCCACTGACCAACACGACCCTCGCCGACGGCAGCGCCTTCGTGCCCAACCCGGCATCGAGCGGCAACGACAACAACTGGACAGAACGAGCCGTGTTCGCCAACGGCGGCTCCGCCTTCGAAAGCAACTCGCCGAACACGCCAGGCGGCGAAGACGCCCCGATGCTGCGCACGCGCATCTCCGGCTTGGTGCCAGGCGCGTCGTACCTGATCAACGCCTACTTCTGGGGCGCTGCCCTTACCATCACCTGGCGCGGTCGCGCCGTCGTCGACACCGTGCAACCAGCGCCGCCCCTGCAAGGTTGGAACGCGATCCAACCCACCACCTCGGCCTTCATACCGATGACGGCACTCGGCACCGGCGCGCAGATCGGCCCCCTGCAGCCGGCGTTGAACCTCGCCTACGACGCCGCCGGCTTCGAGATCGAGGGCCACTTCGCGACGCCCGTGCTCGTGCAGGAAGGCAACCGCTGGCTCACCGAAGCGCCGCTCGGCGTACATGTGGCAAACGCATTCGGCGAAATCAACGTCTACATCGACGACCTCGAGTTCCAATCGGCCAACAACAACCGCACCTGGTACGACGGTGTCGGCTTTGAGGCCGCGCCGCAAGCGTTCGGCAATGCCTGCGGCACCGTGCTGCCGCAAATCGGCTGGGCCGGTGCGCCGATCATGGCGCAGAACTTGTCGTGCACCCTTTCGAGTGCACCTGCCGGTTCGCTCGCCGTGCTGGCCGTGGGCCTGACACCGTTGGCCGGGCCGGTCCCACTCGCGGTGCTCGGCGCGCCCAACTGCGACCTCAACATCACCCCGGACGTACTGGTCGTGTGGGTCACCGATGCGACCGGCAACGCCGCGCAACCACTCAGCCTCAGTGGCCCACCGTCACATGATGTGTACTGGCAGTGGGTGGTGTTTGGGCCGACTGAGCTGGTGGTGACGAAGGGGCTGTTGACGCGGTTCCACCGCTGACCTGGCCCAGACAGCGCGCTCAGCCGTGCGGAACGGCAAACCGGCCGGCCCACCCGACGCGCTGAGCTATGCTCGATCTCCGCGGCGACGGCGGTGTGACCGGCCTCGCTCAGGTGCCAGACGTCGTAGAACCCCAACCGGTAGAGCAAGAACACCTCTTCCTTCGCATGCTGCTTCAATGACGGCAGCAGATCGACGCACGGCATGCCTTCGGCTGCGAAGGACTCGGCCAAATCGAGCTCCGGAATGAACGGGTAGTGCTCGTCGAGTTGGTAGGCGAGCGGCATCAGGGCAATTGCAAGTCGGGCGCCGTCTGTCTCGACGGCGGCCTTCAGCTCGCGATAGATCGCGTGCAGCCACCTTCGCTCCGGGGAGTTTCGGTCGAGCAGGACTTCGATGCTCAGATTGTCTTCGCCGGCAAGGTCGGCACGTTCGCGCCGGCTGCGACACCCGTCGACGGCGTTGCACTGTCGTTGCCGGCGCGTTCGCGGTCGACGCGTTCGTCCCCGACGGCTCGACCTCATTCCACCCGGCGGTGCGTTGCCGAATGAAACGGTAGAGCGCGAAGTTGTCTGCGAACGTGCGACTTCGGACCGTGAGTGCGCCCCGCCCGAGGTTCGTCGCCGCCAGGATCTTCGGCAGGATCACGTTGCGGTCGTACTCCGCGTTCGGGATTGCTTCTTCGGGGATCGGGATCAACTTGCCCTCCGTGGATCCCCAATGAAGCCGCGGATTGACGACGTCGTTCAAACACAGGGCGACCAACACGAGGTCGGGGTTGAATCTGCCTTCCCTGCACGCGGTAGGCCTGCAGCTCGTTGTATGCCGTGTATCCCGAGACTCCGGCGTTGACGACTTCGATCCGCTTCCCGCTATCGTGAATCCCACTATCGCGAATTCCGCTATCGTGAGGCCGCCAGACCGCGTGTCAGTTGCCGATGGTCCAGGCGAGACCGTTGGACATGATCAGACCCAACGCATTCTGGCTCGAGAACGTCACCGCTTGCGTCGTCAGCGCCGCACCCACGAAGGCCGGGTTGTTCGGCAGCGCAAAGGTCACCGTGCCCATGCCTGCGACGGCCGCGAAGGTGCTCGTCGTGATGTTCGCGTTCGTGAAGTCGCTGCAGTCCGGGGCACCGAGGAAGGCGAGGCCGATGCCCGGATTGACGATGGTGTCACCGTGGAACAAGAACGCGAGCGGCGACGAAGCCGGGATGCGCGTAGTGGTCAGCACGAAGTTGCTGTTGAGCCGCGGGAAGTTGGAGTCGAGCGTCAAGGGCAGCGAATCGGGGCCCGACGTCAGGAACGGCATGGCAGCCGTCAGGTCGCGCGAACCCGGATCGACGGCCGCACTGCCGGTCGCGTTGCCGCTGCTCCAACCGACGATCACGGGCAGCGTGCTCGTGTTGGGCACGATGGTCCGGTAGCGAAACTCGAACTGGCCGTTCGCATGGATCGCGCACTGCACGTTGACGCTCGTCGCACCGGCGGCCGGGATCGACGTGCGACGGTCAGCCACGTCGAGCCACGTCACGTAGACACTCTGGTTGCTCGGATCGACGTCGAAGTAGATGCCGCTGGCCGGATTGCTCGGCAGGTTGGTGCCGGGATGCAGATTGCACCACAGCGGACACAGGCGCGGCTGTTGGGCCAGCAGTTCCACAGTCGTCGGCGTCGCGTCGCCGGTGGTCGCCGTCGTCGACCCGAGCACGATGTAGCCGTTGGCGTTCGCGTGTACGACGCTCGTGCTGCCGCCCGGGAATGCAACCGAGAACGGAAGCGCCAGCGGCTGGCTCATGCTGTCGTCTCCCATAGCCACCGGCGTCGCTGCATTGCTGAGCACGGTCGTGCCCGAAGGCGTCCGCCAGGCACTCGCACCGCTCTGCACGACATGGCCGAGCGCGCCGATGTTGCCGGCGTTCACAACCCGCTCGGTGCCGACGCCGCCAGCCAGGTCGAACGACTGCAGATCGAGGAAGTTTTCGTACCAACTGACGGCGCCGAAGTAGCAGCCCGTGCCGTAGCTCACCCTGCTGGCGCAGTTGGTCACCGGCGCGTTGCCGCTGACGTAGTAGATGTTGCCGTTGAAGACGCGCGGGTTGAAGTAGGTACCCGTGAACGCACCGCTCAGCGAAGCTCCCGCTTGCAGCGTCAGCTCGGTCGTCGCACCAGCCTGGTTGGTGCCGGTGCCGTTCGTGTAGCGCAACCCGACGCCGATGTGCCGCATCATGATCCCGTGGCTACCAGGCGTCAGGAAGACGCCGGTGCCCAGACAGAGCGGCGACGGTAGGTTGTTGCCAGCCGCCGTGACGCCGCCGGACGACACGAGACTCCAACTGGCCGCGATCAGCTCGTTGCCGACGAACGTGCTCGGTCCCGTGTAGACCTCGACCGTGCCCACCGTGCCGACCGCGGTCGTGCCGGCATTGACGTCGAAGCTCGTGATCGTGAGGCCGTTCGGATCGAGCACGGTGAGGTCGAAGTAGACCTGCGGCGTGCCCGCGGAGAGGCCGTTGTTGGCCGTGAAGGGCATGCCCAGAGGCGACTGAGCCGGTGAGGAAACGATGGTCGCGGCCGCGACGAGTAGCAGGGTGCGCATGGGAGACTCGGGGTGCAGGATGCTCACCAACATAGCACCGAGGGGCCCAACCACCGCGGTTCGCACTCATGGGCCGAGCTCCGTAGACTGCCCGCATGCGACCGATAGAAACCTCGAGAACTGCCGCCATCCTGCTCGCCGCCGCCGCGGCGTGCTCCACGCCCAAGGGCGACACGCCACCGACATGCCCACCAGAGCCCCCGCCGCGACCGGCCAGGTCACCAACCCGTTCTTCACACCGAGTTCGCTGCCCTACGGCACGCCCGCGTTCGATCGCATCCGCGACGAGCATTTCCTGCCGGCCTTCACCGAAGGCATGCGCCAACACACGGTCGAGGTGCGCGGCATCGCGACGCAGACGGCCGTGCCCAGCTTCGCCAATACGATCGAAGCGCTCGAGCAGAGCGGCGCCTTGCTGACGCGCGTCAGCTCGGTGTTCTTCAACCTGACCGGCACGAACACGAACACGACGCTGCAGAAGGTGCAAGCCGAGGTCGCACCGCGGCTCGCGAGCCATCAGGACGGCATCTACCTCGATGCAGAACTCTTCGCGCGCATCGAGGCCGTCTACGAAACCAGGGACAAGCTACCCGATGCGGAGCGCAAGCGCCTCGTCGAGCGGTACCACCTGTCGTTCGTGCGCAACGGATCGCGCCTCGACGCCACGGCCCAGCTGCGCCTGCGCGCCATCAACGAAGAGCAGTCGACGCTGACGACGCGGTTCCAGGATCGGCTGTTGGCCGACACCAAGGATCTCGGTGTAGTCGTCGACAGCGAGGCAGAGCTCGCGGGCCTCGACGCGAGTTCGATCTCGGCCGCCGCCGATGCCGCCAAAGAAGCGGGGCACGCCGGCAAGTTCCTGCTCACGCTCGAGCTGCCTACCTCACAAGGTGTGCTGTCGTCGCTGCAGAACGGCACGACTCGGCGACGGGTCTTCGAGGCCTCGAACGCGCGCTGCAGCCGCGGCAATGCCAACGACACGCAATCGATCGTGCTGCGGCTCGCCCAGTTGCGCGCCGAACGCGCCAACCTGCTCGGCTACGACACGCATGCCGCCTACGTGCTCGCCGACCAGATGGCCGGCACGCCCGAGGCTGTCGAGAAGATGCTCGCCAGCATGACGAAGTCGATCGCCGCCAAGACGAAGATCGAGGCCGAGGAGTTGCAAACGTTCCTCGCCGCGGCAGAGCCGGGCACCAAGCTGATGCCCTGGGACTGGGCCTACACGGCCGAACAGGTGCGCAAGGCCCGCTACGCCTTCGACGAAGCCGAGGTCAAGCAGTACTTCGAGATGGAGCGCGTCATGCGCGACGGGCTGTTCTTCATGACCAAGCAGCTCTACGGCATCGACGTCAAGGAGGTAAAGGACCTGCCCGTCTACCATCCCGACGTGCGCGCCTTCGAAGTGTTCGACGGCGACGGCAGCGCGATCGGCCTGTTCTACGCCGACTACTACACGCGGCCGAGCAAGCGCGGTGGTGCTTGGATGTCCAACTTCGTCGACCAGAGCACGCTGCTGGGGCAGAAGCCCGTGATCGTCAACGTCATGAACATCCAGAAGCCGGGGACAGGCCAGCCGACGCTGCTGAGCTTCGACGAGGTCACGACGATGTTCCACGAGTTCGGCCACGGCGTGCACGGGCTGTTCAGCCGCGTGCGCTACCCGATGCTGTCGGGCACCAGCGTGCCGCGCGACTTCGTCGAGTTCCCTTCGCAGTTCCACGAGGACTTCGCCTTCGATCCGGCCGTGCTGGCTCGCTGCGCCAAACACTGGCAGACCGGTGCCCCGATGCCGGCCGAGCTCGTCGACAAGGTGCGAGCTGCGCGCACGTTCGGCCAGGGCTTCGCGTCGTTTGAGTACATCGCCGCGGCGTGTCTCGACATGGCGTGGCACACGCTGCCGGCCTCGGCCCGCGTCGCCGACGTCGCGGCGTTCGAGTCGGTAGCGCTGCAGAAGGCCGGCGTCGCCAACGAGTTGGTGCCTCCGCGCTACCGCAGCACCTACTTCTCGCACGTTTGGGGCGGCGGCTACTCGGCGGGCTACTACGCGTACATCTGGAGCGAAGCGCTGGCCGCCGACGCGTTCGCGTATGTGATGGAGAACGACGGCATGACGGCGCAGAACGGCGCTCGCTTCCGCGACGCGATCCTGTCGCGCGGTCTCACGAAGGAACCGATGGACATGTTCACGGCGTTCCGCGGGCGGGCGCCCGACACGAAGGCGCTGCTGGTGCGGCGAGGCTTGCTTTAGGTTTAGGCGATGCGATTGGCTCGGGGCGGCGCGGCAAACTCGCCGACCGGATTTTTTTGCACGGTCTTGAAGAACAGCTGCGAAGACTCCGCGCGCGGGTCGTAGTCGATGCTGGTGGCGTAGATCTCCAGCACCTTCCTGTAGAAGACCCTCTCCGACGACCGGATGTCGCGAGATGCGCGCGAGCAGCTCGCTGAAGTAGTCGGGCGAGCCAGGGCCGGCGGGTTCTTCAGACGCTCATCGTCGAGGGTGAACCCTTCCACCGGGAACTCGGTCAACCGGTTCGTCGCCCAACTGGCGGAACTGGGTGCCACGCAGCAAGCGCACTCGGTAGCCGACGGCGAGGATCGCGGGTAGCGAGTGGTGCTTGAGAGTGCGCTGGACGCTGCGCGTGCCCTTCAGGCGAACCTGTAAGTAGTCCTTACAAGTTGCCGCCTCGTCCAGCTCGCCGTCGGCGAAGATCTCGCCCAGGTGGATCGCCGTCGAAGCGGTTCCTTCTCGCGTCGAGCGGTGGGCGCTATGGGCAGGCTCTGCCCGGCAGCGGCCGCAACACTTGCCGGCTGCCTGTCACGGCACCTTTAGTTGCCAGCGGTGCCGAGGCTACGCAGGAAATCGACCATGTCCGACCTCTGCCTGACGTCGATCACATAGAACGGGTGTGGTGCCGAATCACCGCGGGTCGCTGCCAACAAGGCATCGAGCGTCGGAACACTGTTGTCGTGCAGGAAGTTCGGCTTTCGCGCGAGGTCCAGCAGCAGCGGCATCACCAGACCTCGGATGTCACCTCGGATACTCGCATTCACCACCGCCATCTTGTCGTCGAAGACGTTGTTGATCGTGTTGACGATCGGATTCAGCGGCGGATCCCGCTGTGCCAACAGCACCACCGGACTGTCGCCCGGGAAGATCACCCTCATGGGCAGCACATTCGCCGGCACCCGACGGCTCTGGTCGACATTGTGACAACTCGTGCAACTGTTGCGGAACAGTTCTCGGCCGCGAGCGACCGCAGCAGTATCGGGAGCGACGCCTGCTGGTGCCTGCAAGCCGTTGAGGTATGCGTTCATGTCGATCAACTTGGTGTCGTCGACGCGCACGCCGAGCGGGTGGGTTTCGCTGCCTGCCACACCCGTGGTCTCGAACACTACGAACGGGTACCCAGTGACTCCGGTGTCTGCGAGCACCTGCACGTAGTCGTTGACGATCTCGTCACCAGCCGCGGTGCCACCAAGCTTGCGCAGGAAGGCCCGACCGCTCGGCGTGGTGATACCCGTCGTATCGAGCAACCCCGTGTAGACGAGGTTGCTGAAGTTGTCGAGGGTCGCGATCGCACCCTCCGTTCCCCACGGCGCGGCCAGGTCGGTCCGAAACAGCGCCGAGTTGTGCATCGGATCGCCATTGCCGTCGAGGGTATCGTCAAACATGCCGACCGGGTAGTAGTCCGGGTTGCTCAGATATGCGTCAACTTCCGCTTCGGTCGATGTCTCGGTCAAACCGATCGGCGCGCGCCCTAGCGTTGCACCGCCGTTCGCGGTCAGTGCAAGCTGCAGCACAGGGTAATAGGCACGCGAGTTGGTTCCCAGAGCGACCAGCGCGCCGAAGTTCAGCGAATGTGCGGCGCGTCCGTCGACGCGGCGACCGATGCTGCCCCCATTCTGCAGTTGGAACACGGAATTGTCCGTGGTGGTGTGGCACAGAGCGCAAGTGGCTCCGGCTTTGTCGCCGGCGGTGACGTCGATGACGCCGTCACCACTCGTGTCCTTGGCGACGATCCCGATGACCGCATTCGCGTTGATGAGCGCCACCGTGGTCGCGACATCATTGAGCAACGGCGCATTGGCCGGCAACAGGTCCGTCAAGACCTCGATCGCGATTGCCTGCTGCGTGGCAAGCGGTAGTGCCTCGACATCCACGTTCAAACCCGCTTGCAAGGCTTTCACCGGGGTAAAGTTGGTCGCGAGAATGCCCTGTGGCAGACGAATCGCATCGGTCCAGAATCGCTCGTTGCCGAACGTCTCGAAACGGAACACCAACTCTCCGCGGACAGCATCCCCCGTGCGATGGATCAGAGGCGTGCCTTGGTCCACCGGACCGTCCGACCCGGTGACAGGTGGGGACCCGGAATTTCGGTTGCGCGAGTGGCAACCAGTGATCAACAAGACAAGCAATCCCGCTCCGAGCAGGCTGCAGGTGGAGAACGAAGAGGGATGCCCAGGAGTGGGCGACTTGAAAGTGGTGGACGACATGGTCATTGCTCCGAATGCACAAAAAAACGACGATGTGATGAAGACGAGGAAAGAGATTCCCCCGACGCAATGGTAGGAGGGGTAGGGGCTATGGGCGGCGTTTGGGCCACGGCTGCCGCGAGCATCGAGGAAATCGCGAAGGACGCGGGGAAGGGGTGGGCCGGATGCAAACATCAGCGTCAACGCGCTGCACCCCTCGCCGCGATCTAGGCGCCGAGCAACCAGTAGATCAACACGAACACGACCACGAACCCGAGAAGACTGCCGGTCAGCATCTTGGCGCCGACACCAGCAACGACTGCTTTTCCAAGTCCCATGAGAGCCTCCTGCAATTCTGTGATGTTGATCTGCTGCCCGCAGCGGCATGTTGCCACCGCGGGCTCGACCGAGTGTCGTCGGCTGTCAGACCTTGACGCCGGGTCGCGCCACGTTGCCGTCGCCGACGTGGCCGTAAAAGTCGTCAGCACTTTGGGCATCCGCGTCGCTACTCAATACTTACCTTGTAGAGCGGGCGCGTGACCCGCGAATGAAAGGGCCATGAGAAAGCGCTCATGCGCGCTACCCGCAGGGGGCGAACCTCGTCGCGCTTTGGCCCCACGCGCCGCCGGGCCGCGATCCTGGCAATCGTGTCCGTTGCCTGGGCCAGCCGCGTCGACGGGCTCGGTGGATCGAC
>JBDSBS010000176.1:0-16521 GCA_039921435.1 Planctomycetota bacterium
GGTGCCGGCACCGTCGAGAAGGACTTCCGCGCGACGATATCCCGGCCCGTGCTGTCGCCGAATCCGCCCGTGCTCGTCGATCGACCTGCAGTCTTCCACGACGGGCTCGTCGGCAACGAGACGTTCCACGTCAGTGTCGCCGGCCCACCAGGCGGCTGCGCGCTGCTCGCTCTCGGCGACCTGACGCCGTTCCCGCAGGCAACCCCGTTCGGCACGCTCGCCGTCGACCCGTTGACGATCACGACCATCGGCTTTGCGACCTTGCCGCCGCCCAACGGTTGGTACGAATGGACGCTGTTCTGCCCGAGCAGCGCGGCGGTCGCACACGCGTTCGTGTTTCAAGCCATGACCCTTGCTCCGAACGGCGCAATGTCGCTGACCGTGCCCTCTCCGTTCACGGTTGGCTGGCCGGCCGGGCAAGTCCCGTAGGCCCGCAGCTGCGCGGCACAGTTCGAACCCGCGCCGCTTACATATTGCGTCGGTACTGCCCGCCGACCCCGTAGAGCGCCGCCGACATCTGCCCCAGCGAGCACACTTTCGCGGCTTCCATGAGGCTCGCAAACACGTTGCCGGCCTGCAGCGCGTCTTGCTGCAGCTGTTCGAGCATCGCTGGCGCGCGGTCCGCCGCGGCGCGATGGAACTGCTGCAGCCCCTCGATCTGCGCCTGCTTCTCGCCGTCGGTGCTGCGCATGACTTCGCGTACGACTTGGATCGGCGAGCCATCGCGGCCGAGGAACGTATTGACGCCGATGATCGGCATCTCGCCGCTCGCTTTCTGCGACTCGTAGAGCATCGACTCGTCTTGGATCCGGCCGCGTTGGTACATCGTCTCCATCGCGCCGAGTACGCCGCCGCGCTCGGATAGCCGCGAGAACTCGGCGTAGACGGCTTCTTCGACGAGCTCGGTCAGCTCGTCGATCAGGAAGCTGCCTTGCAGCGGGTTCTCGTTCCGCGCGAGGCCCAGCTCCTTGTTGATGATGAGCTGGATCGCCATGGCGCGCCGCACCGAGTTTTCGGTCGGTGTCGTGATCGCCTCGTCGTAGGCGTTCGTGTGCAGCGAGTTGCAGTTGTCGTAGATCGCGTAGAGCGCCTGCAGCGTCGTGCGGATGTCGTTGAAGTCGATCTCTTGGGCGTGCAGCGAACGGCCCGATGTCTGGATGTGGTACTTGAGCATCTGGCTGCGCTCGTTGCCGCCGTAGCGATGCTTGATCGCCTTGGCCCAGATGAGTCGCGCGACGCGGCCGATGACCGCGTACTCGGGGTCGATGCCGTTGCTGAAGAAGAAGCTCAGGTTCGACGCAAACTCGTCGATCTGTAGACCGCGGCTCAGGTAGTACTCCACGTAGGTGAAGCCGTTCGCGAGCGTGAAGGCGAGTTGCGTGATCGGGTTGGCGCCGGCTTCGGCGATGTGGTAGCCCGAGATCGACACCGAGTAGAAGTTGCGCACGCGGTTCTCGGTGAAGAACCGCTGCACGTCGCCCATCATGCGCAGGGCGAACTCGGTGCTGAAGATGCACGTGTTCTGGGCCTGATCCTCCTTGAGGATGTCGGCCTGCACCGTGCCGCGCACCACGACGAGCGTCTCGGCGCGGATCCTCGCGTAGGCTTCCTTCGGCACGACCTGGTCGCCCGTGATGCCCAGCAGCAGCGTGCCCAGGCCGTCGTGGCTTTCGGGTAGCTCACCGCGGTAGCGAGGCCGCGGTACCAAGCACTGCCGGTAGTGCTCGTCGATCTTCTTGTTGGCGGCGTCGACCTGGCCGTTCTCGCGCAGCCAGCGCTCGCACTGCTGGTCGATCGCCGCGTTCAGGAAGAACGCGAGCAGCATCGGAGCCGGACCGTTGATGGTCATCGACACCGAGGTGACGCTGTCGCAGAGGTCGAAGCCCGAATAGAGGCGCTTGGCGTCGTCGAGCGTGCAGATCGACACGCCGGCGTTGCCGACCTTGCCCAGGATGTCGGGGCGCGGGGCCGGATCTTCGCCGTAGAGCGTGACGCTGTCGAACGCGGTCGACAGGCGTTTGTAGGGTTGGCCGTGCGACAGATAGTGGAAGCGGCGGTTGGTGCGTTCGGGGCCACCTTCGCCAGCGAACATGCGCGTCGGGTCTTCGGACTGCCGCTTGAACGGGTAGACGCCGGCCGCGAACGGGAAACGTCCCGGCACGTTCTCGCACAAGAGCCAGCGCAGTCGGTCGCCGTGCGAGCGGTATTTCGGCAGCGCCACCTTGGGCACTGCCAGTCCCGATAGCGATCGCGTGTGGTTCTTGATGTGCACGTCGCGATCGCGGACCTGGAAGACGAAGTCTTCGGCCGTGAAGGTGCGCTGCATCTCGGCCCAGCCACTGAGCAGCTCGCGACACTCGGGCGCCAGGCGTTCGCGGGTTGCCGCCAGTTCTCGGGTCAGCGTCGCACGGGCGTCCTTGGCGTTCGCCGGCAGTGCCGCCGCAGCGGCTTCGAGCACATAGCAGGCTTCGGCGAGCGCGCTCTGTTCCTGGGCCCAACGGTTGTAGCGGCGGTTTGTCTCGACGATCTCGGCGAGGTGACGAACTCGATCGCCCGGGATCACGTGCGTCGTCTCGGGCTCGCCTTCGCGCAGTTCGATGGTGCTCACGAAGTGCCCCGGGCGCACGGCGTCGAGGACGCGTGTGACGGCGCGGTAGAGGCGGTTGGTGCCCGGATCCGCGAACGTCGCGGCCATCGTGCCGTAGACGGGCATGTCGTCCGGGGACTGGGCGAACGCCTTCTTGTTGCGCTGGACCTGCTTCTTGACGTCGCGCAAGGCGTCGCGGGCGCCGCGCCGATCGAACTTGTTGATCGCGACGAGGTCCGCGTAGTCCAGCATGTCGATCTTCTCGAGCTGGCTCTGCGCGCCGAACTCCGGCGTCATCACGTAGAGGGAGGCATCGGCGTGGTCGACGATTTCGGTGTCGCTCTGGCCGATGCCGCTGCTCTCCAGCAGCACGAGGTCGAAGCCGGCCACTCGCAGCACCGTCAGCGCATCCTGCACCGCTTCCGACAACGCCATGTTGGCGCGCCGCGTCGCCATCGAGCGCACGAACACTCGTGGGTCGACGGCGGCGTTCATGCGGATGCGATCGCCGAGCAAGGCTCCGCCAGTCTTCTTCCGGGTCGGGTCGACGCAGAGCACGGCGATGCGATGGCGCGGGAAGTCGAGCATGAACCGCCGCAGCAGTTCGTCGATGAGCGAGCTCTTGCCCGATCCGCCGGTGCCCGTGATGCCGAGCACCGGAACCAGATGGTTCGCCTTCCCCTGCAGGTCGCGCAACTTGGCGCGATGCCGTTCGGGGAAGCTCTCGACCAGCGAGATGGCGCGCGCGACGTTGGCTGTGTCCTTTGCCTGCAGCGGAGGCAGCGGGTCCCCCTCGCTTTCGGTCGCGAAGTCGCACTGCCGCAGCATGTCGTCGATCATGCCCTGCAGGCCCATCGAGCGACCGTCGTCGGGCGAGTAGATACGCCCTATGCCATACTCGTGCAGCGCCTCGATCTCCTCGGGCAGGATCACACCGCCGCCACCGCCGAAGATCTTGACGTGCCCGGCGCCGCGTTCGCGCAGCATGTCGAACATGTAGCGGAAGAACTCGTTGTGGCCGCCCTGGTACGACGTCACCGCGATGCCCTGGGCGTTCTCCTGGATCGCCGCCTCGACGATCTCTTGCACCGAGCGGTTGTGGCCCAGGTGGATGACCTCGGCGCCGCTGGCTTGGGCGATGCGTCGGAAGATGTGGATCGATGCGTCGTGGCCGTCGAAGAGACTCGTCGCCGTGATCAGGCGGATCTTGTGGGTCGGCTGGTAGGAGGTGGCGCCGACGCAGTCCTCGGATCCGGACGGAGCCGGGGGGCCCGAGGTGGACGTATTGGAGGATGCAGGAGCCGCGGTCACGATGCAGTAGGTCAGCTGTGATCGGAAGCGGACATGCTACTGGCGTGCATGTGACTCGCGGGCAAGCAACTGACTTGGGTCACGCCGAGACGGTCGAGACGGCGGCGCAACTCGGGTCGGAGTAAACGCCGCACGCCTACCGCGAGCCGCCACTATTCGGCTGCCGCCTCTTCCGCGGACAGAGGCGAGTAGTGCTGGGCGACGATCTTCCAATCATCGCTCATTCGGCAGAGCGAGAACGTGCAGCGGCCCCCCTGCTCGTGGCTGCGGCCCTCGGGGTCGGTCTGCGCCAGTCGCCAACCGCCGATGACCGTGGCGAACTGATCCTCGAAGACTTGGAAATCGAGGTCCTTGAGCTCCAGCTTGACCGACTCCAGGTAGCGGAACTCCTGATCGAGAACTTCCTCGAACTCGCCCCAACCGCGGTCGCGTCGCCCCGAGGCGTCGAGATTCTGAAAGCGTTTGTCGGTCCAGAAGTGCGAGCGGAAGGTCTTGAGGTCGCGGCTGTTGAACGCTTGCCGCATGCTGCGGAAGAAGTCGTCCAGTTCCTTCAGGCTTTCGACGCTCATGAAAAATGTCCTTGGGCACGTAGCTTGCGGTCGCAAGCGCCGAGACCAACGGTGGTCGGAACCTGCTCCGGGCTGCTACCGCGCGATGTCTCTGTAGATCGGCTCTTTGGCCTTTTCGTAGACGACCCTGCCGTTCACAACCGCCGTCGTTACGAAGGTGCTATAGTGCAGCGGGTCCCCATCGAGAATCAAGACATCGGCATCCTTGCCGGGTTCGAGAGAACCGACCCGAGCTTGCACGCCGAGCATCTTGGCGGAATCCAAAGTCAGTGTCCGAAGGGCTTTACGGTTGTCGAGCCCGCCTCGAACGGCGTACGCAGCATCCACCTGCGGGGTATTGAGGTCTTGGCCGAGGATGCCACCTGTGCCTACCCCGGCTCCGCCGAACATGCCAGACGGGCAGGTGACCGCGACCGGCACGCCAGCGTTGGCCAGAATGGCGGCACAAGCGAGGTTGCTGCCGGTGCGATCTGGATCCTGTGGGTCGGCGGGCAGGCGGTCGCGCGGACTCAGGATGACCATCGAGCCTGTGGCCGCCACCTGGTCGGGCACCAGCCAGGCGTTGGTGGGCTTTTGCAGCACGACGCCCTTGCCAAGGATGCGCGAGATCTCGAGCGCCTGCAGAACTGCATCGAGGTCCGAGGCGCTGCTCCCGCCGCCGCCTCGACGGCCTCCGCCGCCGAATGGATTCATGCTCCTGCCGCCCAATTGGATCCACAACTGCACCTCGTCGCGCAAGATGGCGACGATCTTGTCGGCGCCCGGCGGCACGCTCGGCTCCTTGAGGTTGGCGTCGGCAGCCTTCTTCTTCGGGAACTCCTCGACTGCCTGCATGTACTCGCGTGCCTTCTTCACGGTGTCGATGAACTTGTCGCGGTCGGCGAGGCTCAGGGGCACCGACATGCCGACGACCGTGTCTGCCTTGAGCACCATGCCCTTGACGTCTCCATAGGCGAGCTTCGCGATCGCATTGCTGCCGCTCGGACTGGGCCCAGTGCCGACGGAGCCAGTGAGGAACGACGTGACGCCGGCGGCGAGTCCTTGCTTGATCTCAGGGTCGAACGGATTGGCGGCGTCGGCGTACGGCGCGCTGCGCCCCGCCCCCATGCCGTTGCCGAGCACGCAGACAAACCCCGGGCTGACGGTCTTGCCCTTCGCATCGAGCACCGTCGTGCCTTCGGGAAGCGTGAGGTTGTGGCCCACGCTTTCGATCTTGTCGTCGGCGAGCAGCACCGTGGCCCCCGTCAGGCGCTGGCCGGTGCCGAGGTAGACGTCGCCGCCGACGATGGCGAGGTACTTCTTCGGTTTGGCGTCGACCACCGCCGCTGGCTTCTCGGGCGCAGCGGTCGGGGGGGAGGGGGGCTGTTCGCCGCCGCGGCCGCGGCGGCCGCGACCCTGGGCCGGCGCGTCGAGCGCGACACAGATGGCGAAGGCAGTGGCGAGCAGAGCGTGGATGCGCATGGCGTAGTCCTTCGAGCGGATTGCGGCGGCTGAGATCAGGGTTGCGGGGGGACTTCGCGGCCGCCGAGCCAAACCGACTCGAGTCGGCTGCTTGGCGACAGCGGATCACCGCGGAAGACGAGCAGGTCTGCATTCTTGCCGACGTCCAGCGAGCCCGTGCGGGAGTCGATACCCAGTGCCTTGGCTGGCACGAGCGTGACTCCGCGCAGGGCCACGTCGGCGGGCAGGCCGGTTCGCACGAGTTCCATGAGCCGGAAGAACAGCATGCGGACCGCCGCTGGACTGTCGCCGATCAAGAAGCCGACCTCGATGCCGGCCTCGTGCAGCTTCCTAGCCGGGTGCGTCTGGATGCGCGCCCGCGGCACCGTGCTGAGTTCTGGCGGCAGCAGCACGGCGCACCCAAGCGACTTGGTCTCTTCGATAACCGTGTCGAACGTGCCGGCGAAGCTGTCGTGGCGGCTCACCGCGATCGTGCGCGGGAACTTCACGGCATCAGCAACGGCGTCGTGCCAGTGCAGCAGGTCGGCGGCGGAGTCGATTTGCACGATGGCCCGGCGCTTGCCTTCGAGCAGGTCGGCGAGCACTTCGAGGTTGGGGTCCTTGGCTGGCTCAGGACGCGCGCTGCTGGCCGCGGCCTCCTTCTTGTCGTCGGGCTTGGGGGAATCTGGCTTCGGCGGTTCGGGTTTCGGTGGCTCTGGCTTGGGTGGCTCTGGCTTTGGCGGCTCGGGCTTCGGAGGTTCGGGCTTCGGAGGTTCGGGCTTGGGCGGCTCCGGCTTTGGCGGCTCTGGCGTAGGCTTCGGCGTCGGTGCGGGTTCGCCCTTCGGCGCCTCGGTCTTGCCGTCGCCCGGTTTTCCTTCGCCGGGCTTGGTCTCGGTCGCGGTCGGTGCCGCAGCCTTCTCGGGCGGCTTCTTGCGCGCCTCGACGACCTTCTGCGCCTTCTCGAAGGTCTCCTTGAGCAGCTTCTTCGTCGGGCCATCGCGGCTCATGCCCACGAACACGAAGGCGTCGTCGTCGAGCCGCAGCTCTTCCATCGTCTTGCCGTCCGGCCGCAGCAGGGCGCCGAGGCCTGCGAACGCATTGCCAGACGGCGTCAGTGCGAGGGACGTGATGCCGGTGCGCAGCAGCTCCCCGAACACGGGTTGCCTCGCGTAGAGGCCATCCATGACCTTGGTCGCGGCCCGATTCTGGGCGCTGCCGCCGCCGCCCCCGCCAAAGCGCTGCAAGTCGCCCCGTCCACCGCGCCGGTCGCCGCCGCGTTGCGTGATCTGTGACGGTGGGGGCGTGAGTCCCGCGCGTGACCATGCGCTGACGAGGCCCGGTAGGATCGTCATGCCCGTGGCGTCGACGATGCGCGCGCCAGCCGGCACGACCGCATCGGCACCGATCGCGTCGATCTTGCCGTTCTTCACGACGAGCGTGCCGCGCTCGATGGTCTTGCCTGAGATCGTGATCAGCCGCGCATTCGTGAACGCGACCGGTCGCCCATTCTGGGCCTGAGCCTGGGTCTGGGCTGGGGCTGCGGCAGCGGTGGCCAGTGCCAGCAGGCTGAGGATGGTCGTCTTGCGCATGCTCATCGCACGTCTCCGTTCTCGAGGGTTCTCATTCGTGTCACCACACTCACCAGACCGGGCGCTTGGCATCGCGCCGGTAGCAGATCGTGCCGTTGATGACCATCGTCTGCACGTAGCAACGGGGATCGAGGGGATCGCCGCTCCAGATGCCGAGGTCGGCGTCCTTGCCGACTTCGAGCGATCCGACGCGGTGGTCGATGCCAGCGAAGCGCGCGGCGTTGATGGTGAGGGCGCGCAACGCCCATTCGTGGGGCAGCCCGAGTCGCACGGCCATCGCCGCCTGCAAGGGCAACTGCTCCTCGGCGACGACGGGCGAGTCGGTGTTGCAGCCGACGCCGTCGGGCCCGAGGCCGAGCACCGGGTTGCGCCAGTCGTGTAGACCACCGCGCGCCCAGTTGCTCAGCAGTCCTTCCATCTTGCCGCTGCGCGGATTGAAGTAGTACTGGCGCGGGCCGCCCGCGATTGGAACGCCAGCCGCTCGCATGTCCTCGCAGAGGCGATACCCGTCGAACGTGCCGTGTACGATCACGGTCCACAGGCCGAGTTCGAGCCGCAGCTCCTGCAGCGTCTGCAGCACGACCTGGTAGATCTGCGTGTGAACGGAAACTGGGTACTCCTGCCGGAACAGGCCGCGCAGCAGCTCGAGCGTCGGGTCGAACTTCGGCTTCTCGGCTTTGCCGACTTGCCAGGCTTCGTGTTGTTGCCAGTAACGCTTGCCATCGAGCAGGGTCATGCGGATGCCCTCGCTCATGCCCATCATGCCCGTTCCGAGATCGCCGCTGCCGCGCTCGGGGTTGCCAGCCTGCGCGATCTTGAGGCTGCCCGGGAAGCGCACGAGCGCCTCTTCCGGTGAGTTGCCCCAGGTCTTCGTCAGCGTGCCGAAGCCGCCCATGTTCGAGCCCGAGCCAGGGATGTAGAGCACCGTGCTCATGCCGCCGGCGCGCGCCGTTCGGATCTGGTCGTGCTCCATGCCAATCAGGTCGAGCGTGCGGAACTCGGGGTTGGTCGCATGCACCGTGTCATTGAGGTCGAAGGTCTCGCTCGCGATGTGGCAGTGCATCTCGACGAAGCCCGGCAGCAGGATCGCGTCGCCGCAATCGATGAGCTCGTAGCCGGCGGGCACCTTCACGGTCTTGGCCGGCCCGACTGCTTCGATCGTGCCGTTCCGCGTAACGACGATGCCGTCGATGATGGGCGCGGAAGTGATCGGCAACACCTTGGCGGCACGGAACGCATAGCCGGGGCTCGGCAGACCGCGCGGGCCCCACTTGGCGACCTGGTAGTCCTTCTCGCTGGTGGGTCGGCGCGGGTGCCAGACTTGGAACGGCACAGGCTCGGCTGCGGCTGCCTTGGACTCGGTGCCCGCCGGTGCATTGCCCGGGGAAGGCGCCGCTGGCGCATCTTGGCCGACGAGGCAGCCGATGAGGCAAGCGGGCAGCGCGGCAGTGGCGATGACACTGGCGATGACGTGCACTACGAACGACCTCATTGTTTGCCCTCTCGGTTGTCGACCTTGACGACGCCGTTGCAGACGACCAGCAACACCCGGCTCTTGGGCTCGAACGGACTGCCCGAGAACACCACGAAGTCGGCGTCCTTGCCTTTCTCGAGCGAACCGATGCGGTCGGCGAGCTGGAACGCGCGCGCCGGCCACAGGGTCAACGCCGCCAGTGCGTCCGTAGGACTCAGGCCGTAGCGCACCGCGTAGGCGACGTGCATCGGCAGGTATCGCGCGCCCGCACAGTCGCCGCTGCCAAACAGGATAGGCAGACCGCGGTCGCTGAGCGTTGCCGCGATGTTGCGCAGTTCGCCGTTCTCCGCGGTGACGACTTGCGGGCCGATCAGGACCGGTGGCTTCTTGCCCTTGGCGAGGCTCGCATCGTCGAGCAGATCCTCGACGCCGTCGAGCACGTACGGGATCTGCTCCTTCTCGAGCAGTTCGATGACGTCACCGATCGCGGTCGCGCGGTTGCAGCGCACGACGAGCGCGGCACGCTTCTCGATCGCAGCGCGCAGGGGCTCGAGGTTCTCGTCGGCCTTGGGTTCCTTGGGGCGACCGTCTTCGGTCACCTTGGTGTCTACGCGCCTGGGTGTTGGCGCCGCGCCTGGGGCCTTGCTGGTGCGTTTGCCGGTCACGTCCTGCTCACCCATGGGGCCCATCGAGAACTTGCCCGTCAGCGTGTCGCCTTGCAGCGTGGCTTCGAGCGTGGCTTCGCCGCCCATGCCGCTGAACGAGAGCTTGAGCTTGCCGCCTTCCCAAGAACCGGAGCTGATCTCCTGGCTCGGCAGATCGCGGCCGCGGAACGAGATGCGGATCTGGCCCGTGACCTTGGTGCCCTCGAGCTTGAGGTCGAGGAAGACCTTGAGTTGGACTTGACCCTGGACGTCGATGTCCGCTTCCCATGTGCCGCTGACCGGGTCCTCCGGCGGCTTCGGTTGGCCATCGGTCGGTGTTGCTGGTGTCGGTGCAGGTTCCTCCTTCTTGCCAAGCTTGCCCTGCTTCCAGTCGGCGAGGTCCTTCTCGTACTTGCGCCACGTCTCGACGTACTGCTTGCCGCGATTGACCTGATCGGCGAGAGCCTTGATGGCGTCGGGGCCGATGGCGTCGTGCACGAGGCGTAGACCGGCGATCTCGCGAACGACCATCGCCGCTTGGCTCTCGGCACCCGTCTTGATCGCGCTGAGGCGACCGCTGACCAGCCCGCTGTCCTTGCCGGCGACCAGCAAGGTCGTCAGGCCTTCGGCGAGGGCTGGCGCGAACATGGGGTCGTCGAATGCGATGGCGTTGTGCAGGGCCTGGTTGGCGGCGCCTGGCGGCACTGGCGAACCTTCGCCAGCCAGACCGAGGTGCGAGAACGAGTCGACAAAGCCTGGCGTCATGACGCCGCCCGGTACGTCGATCACCTCGGCCCCATAGGGGATGGCGAGGTCTTCGCCGATGCCCTTGATCTGGCCGTCGTGCACGAGGATCACGCCGTTGTGGTAGACGCGGCCCGTGGCGTCATGAATCAGCCCCGTGCGCACGGCCAACGAACGGGTCTCCGTGCGGCGCACGTAGGCGCGGCGTCCGTCGACCCACGTGGCTTCGACCATGCTGCCGACAGCGAGCGGGTCACCGCTCAGCACGATGAAGTCGGCGTCCTTGCCGGGCGCCAAAGTGCCCACGCGCGCGTCGACTCCGAGGATCGCGGCAGCGTCGGCACCGATGCTGCGGAGAGCCTTGGCGGGCGGCAGCCCGTAACGAACCGCGATCGCGACGGACATCAGGTAGTCGCGCAGCGCGATGCCCGTCGCAGGGGCGAGGCCGACGATCATGCCGGCGGCAGCGGCCTTGGCCGGCGCGTCCGGGCGCGGTTCGAGAGTCTTCTGCAGGCGATCTTCGCCGCCTGGGTTGCTCTGCCCGAACAGCACTGGCACCCGGAACGTCGCGGCGACCTTCTGCGCCGCTGCTTGCGCGGCGATGGGCCCGATCTCCTGCGGGTCCTCGAGCACCATGCGCACGCCGAGTTCCTTCTGCAGTTGCAGGGCGCGGCGGATGTCCTGGCTGCGGAACGCGGCGGCGCGCAGCGGCAGCTTGCCACCGACCACCAAGGCTAGTGGTCGTTCGTCGTAGCGGTTCTCAGCCGAGCCTTTGCCGCCGGGCTGGTTCACTGCATCGGTGGCCGCGGCAAACAGCGCGCGCAGCTCCGCGAGCATGGCCATGCGCGAGGTCGGGATCTGGATGCGCGAGGGTTCGAGCGGTTCGTCGCTGGTCGGGTGCGGCACGGGCTCGAACACGCGCGGTGCGGCGGTGGCTTCATCGCCCAGATTGAGCCGCAGGCACGCGTTCTCGGTCAGCACGCGCTCGACGAGGTCGAGACCGGCCAGCTTGACGACAGCACCTTGTCCCGAGACGAGACGCAGGCGCCCAGGCGACAGGTAGGCCGTGGTCACACCGCCTTGCAGGGCGCTCTGCCACTTGCGATCGAAGTCGAACGAGTCGACGGCCAGCGCGTCTGGGGTCACTTGGTAGTCGGAGTCGGCCGCTTCGGACAGGTCCGAGTCGACGGCGACGATGCCGGCCATGACGACCTTGTTGCGCGCATCGACCACCGGTAGATCCGACGGCGGCGCCTCGGCACCGACGCTCAGTACCTTGCCGTTCTTGATGACGAGCCAAGCGTCGGGCACTGAGGTCCCATCGCCGACCAGCAGTGTGCCGCAGCGAACGGCAAAGTTTCGCTGTGGGACATTGTCGGGCGCTGCGGGCGCTTGTGCGGTGGCTCGACACGACAGTGTCAGGGATGCCGCGGCAGCAGCCAGGGCTGGCCAGACCGGGGAACTCTTCATCGGGACTCGCCCTTCTTCTTGTCGCCCGGGCCCGACCCGGCGGGCTTCTTGCCTTCGCTCTTCTCGGCGTTCGGCTTGTCCGTCTTCTCGGCGTCCGGCTTGTCGGTGCCCGTCTTGTCCGGGCTCGTCTTGTCCGGTCCGGCGGCCTTGGCGGCCTTGTCCTTCTCCTCTCCGAGGAGGTACTGCAGGCGCGGGTCCTTGCTGCGTTCGTAGACGACTTCGCCTTCGAGCAACACTGTGTCGACCCAGGTCGTCGCTTGCAGTGGATCGCCGCTGAGGATCTGCAGGTTGCCGAGCTTGCCCTCGGTGACCGAGCCGAGCTGGTCTTCGAGGCCGAGCAGTCGGGCTGGCACCAGTGTCATGGCTTCGAGTGCCAGGCGGCGGTCGATGCCGTTGCGCACGCACGTGCCGAGCTGCCACCATGGGTAGCTGGTCGGGCCAGAAGTGCCGAGCGACAGCGCGAACGGCACGCCGGCAGTGGCGAGCAGCTTGGCGCTGCAGATCAGGCGCTCCTTCTGCGTCTCCTCGTCGGTCTCGTAGTACTCGATCGTGTCGTCGAGGATCACGGGCTTGCCGTACTTGCTCAACATGCCGACGGCCTCGTCGATGTTGGCGCCGAGCACGAACACCAGGTCGAGGTCCTGGTTCAGCCGCATCGCCTCGTCGACTTCGGCGACCGACGGCACGAACAGCCAGCCGCGGATCTTCTTGTGCACGAGGTCGACGGCGGCCTTCTTGGTGCGATCGTACTCTTCGGTCCACTTCTTGTCGGCGGGGATCGCACCGGCGGCCTGCTCCTTCTCGAACTCGGCCTTGCGGCGATCGAAGTCGGCGATGTACTCGCGCACTTCCTCGAACGCGCGACGCAGCTTGCGGATCTGTTGCAGCCGGCCGCCGCCGCTCGACAGAAGTGACATCTTGATGCCCGTGTTGGCAGCAACGGACATGTCCTCGACCGTGCGCCCGATCGGACGCACGACCATGCCGGAGCCGCCGAGCAGTGTCTGGTTGCCCGGCATCACGTGGATCGTGCCGACTCCGTTGCGCAGCACGTCCTCGAAGTAGCTCGAGCCGGGATCGATGGAGTCGGCCACCGACAACCACGGCACGTTCTGCATGTTCTCGTTGGCGCCGCGTTGGCCACCTTGCGAGTTGGCGAGCACCCAGGTCGGCATGACGACTTTGTCGCTCGCGTCGATCACCTTGGCAGCCCACGGGATCTCGACGTCGGCAGCCTTGGCGACCTTCTGGATGCGCCCGTTTTGGATCAGCACGACGCCGTCCTCGATCACAGGGCCGGTGATGGTCAGGATCTTGCCCGCTTTGACGGCGACGACATCCTGGGAAGTGGCGGCGGCCGCCAGCAAGACCGCGACAGCGGCGACGGGGAGCTTTCTGTTCATCGGGATGCCCTTCTGTTCATCGGGCTGCAAAGACGGAGTTGCCGTTGATGTGGACCGACTCGGCAGTGGCGGCCGGGTCGAGGGGATCGTGGGACCAGACGACGAAGTCGGCGTCCTTGCCCGGTGCGAGGCTGCCCGTGCGGTCGTCGATGCCGAGCAGGCGAGCTGGCAGGATCGTCACCGCGTCGAGTGCTTGCGCCCGCGACAGGCCATTGCGCACGGCGAACATCGCTTCGCGCACGAGGTCGAGCGCGGCCTGATTGGTGCCGGTCGTGACGACGAAGGGAATGCCCCGCTGCGCCAGCAGGCCTGCTGTCAGGCTGCGCGGGTCGGCGCCGTCGGCGCCGGCCATGCCGGTCATCGTCGTAGCACTCGGCGCCCCGAGCAGCACGGTGACTTTGGCTGCCGCGAGCTCGTCGGCGACGAGGTAGGCGTCCTGCGCCTCGTCGATGACCGTCTTGTAGCCGAACTCCTGGGCCAGTCGCAGAGCGGTTCGGATGTCCTGTTCGGAACGGGCCGTCGTGTAGGCCGTGAGCTTGCCCTGCAGCACGCGCATCAACACTTCGCGGCCAGGGTTGGACGGCGGTGGGACCGCGCCGAGCGTCAGCTCGAGCGCTTCCTTGGCGTCGTAGAAGGCCTTGCGAGCCTCCCAGACGACACCCATGCGCGATGTCGGTCGGCGGTAGTAGATCGAGTCGACGTTGCCGCCGCGGATGGCGCGGTTGCCGATCGACGGTTCGGCGCCCATGACGACGCGCAGGCTGACGTCTTCCTTGAGCACCATCGATGCCGGGTCGGTGCCGAACGTCTTGACGACGCAGCCGAGTCCGCCGATGACGTTGCGCGTGCCCGGCATCACGTGAACGGCCGTGACGCCGGCCCGCCGCGCGCGTTCGAAGGCGGGGTCGTCGGGGTCGAGGCTGTCGAGCACGCGCAGCTGCGGCGTGACTTCCTCGCTCTGCTCGTTGAGGTCGTTGGGCGAAGCGCCGCCGCGGAAGGCGGCGTCGATGAGACCAGCCGTGATCGTCTTGCCGGTGCAATCGACGACTGACGCGCCGTCCGGGATGACCTGCGAGCCGCCGCCGACTGCCTGGATCTTGCCGCCCGCGACGATCAGCACGCCGTTCTCGAGCACCGCGTCGCCGCCGAGCAGGATGCGCGCGCCCTTGAAGGCAGTCACTTGGTTCTGGGCAGCGATGCCACTAGCCAGCATGCCAATAGCCAGCATGCCCGGAACCAGCACGCGCGGCATGAAGGCGAAGCCCGCGACGGATCGATGCGACAGCCAGCACGAGAAGAGGGAACGGCGGGGCATCAGCGGTCTCCGAGCAGGTTCGCGGGTGCGGTGACCCGATTGGCCACCGGCAGCGCGCCGTGCACGAGCACGCCGTCGATCCAGGTCGCCAAGTGGGTCGAGTCGAAGTCGAGTGGGTCACCGCTGTAGACGGCGAAGTCGCCAGCGTTGCCCTGGCGCAGCGAGCCGATCGCCGACTGCTGGTCGAGCAGCGTGGCCGGCACGCGCGTGAGGCTCTGCAGCGCGGTCTTGCGGTCCAGGCCGTGTCGCACCGCCAAGGCTGCCGACAGGCGCAGTTGGTCGGGACGTCCGGCGAAGCAGAACGGCACGCCTGCTTCCGCCAGCCGCACGGGCAGACGCAGCTGCTGCAGGCGGTCTTCGGGCGCGAGCGTGGACAGCACGACGCTGGCCTTCTGCCGCACGAGTCGCGGCAGCACCTTCTCCGCATCGCGCGCGCCTATGAGAACGGGTTCGAAGCCGAACTCCTTCGCCAGATCCAGGGCACCGCTGAGTTCGGTGTAGGTGTCGGCGTGCACGAAGACGCGGCGCGAGCCCTGCATCACCTGGTTCAAGATCGCGGCGTCGGGTCCCGCCTTCGTGCCGGTGCGAACGGCGGCGAACGCCGTGTGCAGCAAGTCCATGGCGCCCATGAGCGAGGTCGGTTGACGCTCGGGGTTGCGCGCGGACTGCGCCAATGAGAGCGAGAGGAACAGTTCTGGCGCGACGACCGTGCCGCGCTCGCGGCCAGGCTTGACGAGGGCGGCGATACCCCCGGCGACGTTGCGCGCCGACGGTGACAAGGCCAGCGCGGTGATGCCGTTCTTGGCCAGCGGCTCCAGCTCCTCCTGCCAGGGATCGAAGGCCTCGCTGGCGAGCAGATCGGGCGTGAAGGCGAGCGACATCTCGGCGAGATCGCGTTCTTGCCCCAACGTACTCGTGGCCAGCACGAAGCCGGGAACGATGACGGCCTGGCCGTAGTCGACGACGGTAGCGCGGGCGCGCGCTTCGGCGGGGATGTCGTTGCCGACGTAGGCGACCTTGCCCTGGCGAACGAGCAGCTTGCCGTCGGTGAGAACGGTGTCGATCGCGACGACGATCTGGTGGGCCTGAACGAGCAGGTCGGGTGCGGCTTGGTTCTGCGCGCGCGCCGCTGGCGGGAGCGCTGCCACCATCAAGAGGCAGCACGGCAGCCCGCCGATGGGCATCAACTTCGACTGCCGGAACTGAGTCATCAACAGCTTCATCACTGGGCCTTTCATCACTGGGCCTCGAATTCGGTGCGGCCCTTCGCGAGCACCAGCAGCACGTGGCTGTCGGTGGCGAACAGCGGTCGGTCACAGACGAGCACGTCGGCGAACTTGCCCACTTGCAGCGAGCCGGTGTCCTTGGCGACGCCGAGGATCTCGGCCGGCGTCAGCGTGATCGCGCGCAGTGCCTGCTCGCGATCGAGGCCGCGCCCGACTGCCGCGGCGGCCATCAGAGGCAACAGCGACGCTCGGCGCGCACTGCCGCTCGCGATCGCGAACGGCACGCCGGCGGCCTGCAGTTGGGCCGGCAGCGCCACCAGGTCGTAGACGTCGTACGGTTTCGGCAGACGGCTTGGCAGCACGTCGGTCAACACGACGCTGGCGCCCTGCTTGGCGATGGTCTTGGTCACGTCAGCGGCGCCGTAGGCTTGTTCGAGCACGAGCACGGGGATCGAACGTTGGGTCTGCAGCTGCAGCGCGGCGCGCAGTTCGTCGGGGCGGTGGGCCTCGATGCGCAGTGGCAAGTCGCCGTCGAGTACGCGCAGCAGGGCCTCCTTCTGCGGATCGCTCGGCGGCGGCTTGGGGTACGTAGGCCGCTTGGGTGCCTCGTCCTTCTTCTCCTCGGCGGGCTTGGCGTCCGCGGGTGTTGTGCCAGGGCCTTGCGGCGCCGGGGCACCGCCTCGCGGGTCAACTCCACATCGGATGCGCCGAAAAATTGAGCATCCCACCGGGCCAGCCACCAGGGGTTG
>JBDSBS010000177.1:0-3862 GCA_039921435.1 Planctomycetota bacterium
CCCCGGTGGTGACGGTCACGCTGGCGCTGATCTTGGCGCTGGTGTTGCATCGGTGGTGGCACCGCGGCGGTTGGCTGCCAATTGTCGGCGCCGGGCTGCTGCTGGGGCTGTCTGCGCTGGCGCGCCCCAACGCGTTGGCACTCGTGCCCGCGGTATGGCTCTGGGCGTTGTGGGTCGTGCGCCGACATCGCCTGCGCGGGCGCTTGGCCTCGGTGCTGCTCGGTCTGCCACTCGGCGTCGCTGCTGCAATCGCACCGGTCACGATTCGCAACTGGGTCGTCGCCGACGACTTCGTCGTCATCACCAGCAACGGCGGCGTCAATCTCTACATCGGCAACAACGCGATGGCCGACGGCCACACGGCGCGCATCCCGATCCTCGGTGAGCTGGCCCCCGTGCAAGGTTGGACTTGCTTCGACCAACCCGCGATCGTGCGCGGCGTCGAACGGCTCGAGGGCCGGCCGCTCGCCGCGTCGCAAGTGTCTCGGTTCTTTGCGCGACGCGCCGTGGATTTCGCCGTGGCGCAGCCTGGTACGGCGCTGGCGCTCGCGGCCAAGAAGGCCGCGCTGTACTGGGGGCCCGTCGAAGTCGCGAACAACCGCGAACTCGAGGTCGTGCGCGAGACCTCGTCGGTGCTGCGCTGGTTGCCGACGTTCCCTTGGGTGCTGTCGCTGGCAGTCGTTGGTGCCCTCATGCTGTGGCGCGATCTGCGGCGCCCTCCTCGCGACCATCGCTTCGATTTCGCCGTGCTGTTCGCGGGCATCGTGCTAATCGACTTCGCCTCGCACCTGCCGTTCTTCGTGGCCGGGCGCTACCGGGTGCCGATCCTGCCCCTGCTGCTGCTATTCGGCGCCTATGGCGTGTGCTGCGTGATCGGTCTGGTGCGGGCGCGTCGGTTCCGCGGTGCGGTGCAGTGGTCGATCGTGTGGATCGCCGCGCTCGCTGTCGCGCACGTTCGGCTCGTCGACTACCGGCCCGATCGCGGGCAGTACCACTTCCAGCGCGGTGACGCGTTCCGTCGGAACGGCGATCTCGAGAGTGCCCTCGCCGAGTTCCGGCAGGCGATTGCAACGGCACCGTTGCCCGATGCGATGGCGCACAACAACCTCGGCGCAACGTTGCTGCGCCAAGGCAAGTTGTTGGAAGCGATCGCGAGCTGCCGCGAAGCCGTGCGGCTCGACCCGAACTACCTGCACGCGCGCTTCAACCTCGCCTTGGCACTCGCCAATTCGGGGCGCGACGACCTCGCGCGGACCGAACTCGAGGAGCTGTTGCGGCGCGACGACGGCAATACGTCGGCTCGGATCCAGCTCGGCGCGATCCTGCTCCGGCTCGGTCTTGCGGCCGAAGCCCTGCCACACTTCGAAGCGGCGATCCGACAGGTTCCTCGGGACTGTGTCGCGCGCTACCTCTGCGCGATGGCTCTGCTCGACAGTGGCCGAACCGATGACGCTCGCTCGATGCTCGAGGGCATCGTGCGCACGGAGCCGCGCTTCGCCGACGCGCGGGTCGTATTGGCCGAGCTGGCAGCGCAAGCTGGTGAACGCGATCGAGCCCTGCGTTTGCTCGAACAAGCGCTCGAGGTCGATCCGGGCCACGCCGGTGCTTTGCAGCTGCGCGCGCGCTTGCGGTAGCGCTGATCCGCTACGGCGCGAGCACTGCGTCGAGGCTCGATGCGGTCAGCACGCGGCGAGCCCACAGGTCGAGGTCGTCGGCCTTGGCGGCTTGCACGCGCGCTGTGACGGGGTCGGGCAGGCTGCCGAAGCGCAGTTGCAGCTGGGTCAGAAGCAAGTCGGCGCGCCCTTCCTGACGTCCCTCCTGACGCCCCTCCTGACGTCCTCGCAAGCGGCCTTGTTGGATGAGTTTCTCGGCTGCGGTCATGAACAGTTCCTCGCTGGGCTTGCTGATGCGCGCGTACGCAGTGCGCAGGTTGTCGAAATCGTCTTGGCTCACGGCGGTGACGTAGGAGATTAGCCGAGCGACCAGTTCTTGTCCGCCCGGTGCAGCGAGTAGGCGACGGTAGAGATGGCGCCACGCGACCAGTAGTTCTGCGGTGTGCTCGTTTCGCCGGAGCTGCTGCAGGTGCAGGAGCGGCAGCAAGGTCTGCACGGCGAGCCGGCGGCGGTGGAGAGCCTCGGCGTTGCAGGCGCCGAGGTCGTCGAGCACGAAGCGGAGCTGGAGTTGCAGGTCGACGAGGCCCGCCGGAGCGCCTTCGAGGTCGATGAGTCCGCGCAGGTCTCGAGGCGACTGCCAGCGCTCCGCACCGTGGTGCAGCACGAAGGCAAGATCGGTGGCAGGTGCGTGGCGTTCGGCAGGTCGCGGCGGAACTGTTCCCAGATGCGCACGATGTAGCGCGTCAACTGGAAGGCGGTGAAGCGCACGTCGCCGGACTTGTGCTCGAGCAACAGATAGATCAGGGCCTCGCGGCCGCCGATCGTTGCCGCGAACAGCAAGTCTGCTTGCTGGTGGCGCAGCGCTTCGTCGATGAAGGTCGCGTCGATGCGGCGCAGCGACGTCCAGTCGATGGCCGCAATCAGGTCCGGTGACAGCACGCTGCGCAGAAGCTCCGCCGCGCGCTCGGGGTCGCCGAGGGCCGCGCGGAAGAGGGCATCGTGCGGGTGCCGGATGGCATGTGGGTCGTCCATTCGTTCCTCACCCGCTATGTGGCTAGGAACGGTCCCGCGGTGGCAGTGAACCGGCAGAATCCGAAGTGCAGACCGACGTGCGCTGGCCGCACGGTGCGCCGCGGCGAGACCTACGCCCGCCCGTCAGGGCATGATCGGCTTGAGCTTCTCGGCCAGCTCCGACTTGCCTTGCTGCGTCAACTCGCGCGCGATGCGGCCGGCGATTGCCCGCGGCTTGCGCTGCAGGCCGTCACTTTCATCGAGGCTCGCGGGGCGCAGTTCGGCGGCCTTCAGCATGTCGGCGACGGCGCGCTCGCTGTCACCGGCTGCCTGCCGCAACGAAGCGCGGCCAGCGAGCGACAGCACGCCAAGATGGTTGGCTGAGTCGGCGAAGTCGGCGTTGCTGGCAGCACATCGTGCGAAGCGTTCGATCGCGTCGGTGTAGGCCGCAAGAGCAACGTCGCGGCGCGTGTCGCGCGTGTGCTGCTCGCCGGCAACCAGCGATGCGAAGCCGGCAAACCACTCGGCGGATGCCTTGTCCGTGGCGGCGGCGACGAAGGTCGCATAGCGCCTTCGCATCGACTCGGCGCCGAGGTCGATCAGCATGCGGTTGCGCCAGCGCTCGTGCACCGCGGGCGAGCCTGGTTGTGCCATGACGAGATCCTCCAGATGCTGCCGCGCTTGCCGCCGCAGGCCCGCGTACTCGAGCAGACCGATGCCGGCGAGGAACGGTGTCTCGCTGACCACCGAGCGCTCGGTCAGGAGCCGCAGCGCGAGTTCGACGCGTTCGAGTTCGGCGTGCAGGCTCGCTTCGGCGTCGGCGTTGGCCTTGCCGTACGCGACCGCGGCAGTCGCTTGCACGACGACGCCGAGGAATGCGCCGGCCAGCCACGCGTCGGGCTTGCGATCGCTGTTGGCCGTCGAAAGTGCGAGCACGAGCGCCTGGTGCGCCGCCGCCATGTCGCCGCGCTGCCACGCCGCGGTTGCGACGACCGCCTTGGCTTCGGCCTGCAGTTCGCTCTTGGCGATCTTGGCCCCGTTGCGCTGCGCGTCCTCGAACCAGAGTTCGGCGCCCTTGCCGCCCTCGTGCGCGAGCAGAGTTGCAAGCCCGGCCTGTGCAGTAGCCAAGGCCAGGCGCACGGCATCGTCGCCCGGAGTCTTGACGAGCACCGGCTCGCAACGGTCGAGCACGCCTTCGATCGAGTCGCGCGCGGCCATGTCGAAGGCCGCCGCGGCCC
>JBDSBS010000178.1:0-10324 GCA_039921435.1 Planctomycetota bacterium
GCCGGCATCGATACCGGCGGGGCTTTTCCGGGCGGCGTCTTCTCCCTCGCGTCGCTGCCCAACGGCCTGATCGCTGCCGGCGCGTTCGTCAGCGCGGGGGGAGTCAACGCCAACAACGTGGCGCGCTGGAACGGCACGTCGTGGTCCTCGCTCGGAGCCGGCACGCCGGCACGGACGGATGCGCTGGCCGTGCTGCCAACGGGCGATCTCGTCGCAGGCGGCGTGTTTGCCAACGGCATCGCTCGCTGGAACGGCACTTCCTGGTTTGGACTCGGCGCCGGCATCTTCGGCCACGTCCATGCACTCGCCGTTCTGCCGACTGGCGAGCTCGCGGTCGGTGGCGAGTTTGCGGACGCGGGCGGTGCCGGCGCCAGCAACGTTGCGCTCTGGAATGGAACGACATGGAGCTCGCTGCATCCGGGCACCAACGGCGACATCCACGCCGTGCTCTCATTGCCGAATGGCGATCTGATCGCCGGCGGGGTCTTCACCTACATCGCGGGCGTGCCTGCCAATCGCATCGCTCGCTGGGATGGCTCGGCCTGGTCGCCGCTCGGCTCGGGTGTCTCGTACCTGTTTCCGGGCGGCTCCGTCGACGCGCTGGCGACGCTGCCGAACGGCGATCTCGTCGCTGGCGGCAACTTCACGACGGCAGGTGGGATCAGCGCGAACCGCATCGCGCGTGGATGGCAGCACGTGGTCGCCGTTCGGCACTGGCATATCAGGCTTCGTTCAGGGCGGCTCGGTCAGAGCGCTGCTCTGTTTGCCGAACGGGGATCTGATCGCCGGTGGCAACTTCATCACGGCGGGGGGAGTAAGCGCGAACCGCATCGCGCGATGGAATGGCAGCGCGTGGTCGGCGCTCGGCGTGGGTGTGAACGGCATCTTCGTGCATCCCCTCGCCAGGCTGCAGAACGGCGACGTCGTCGCCGGCGGGGACTTCACCAGCGCAGGTGGCGTCAGCGCGCCGTACGTGGCCCGCTGGAACGGCAACGCGTGGGCATCGCTCGGTGTCGGTCTCAACTGCGATGTGAACGCATTGACGACTCTGCCTGACGGCGACCTCGTCGCTGGCGGCTACTTCGCCGTGGCCAGCGGTGCCTGCTTGGGCATCGCCCGTTGGGATGGGTCGTCGTGGCTTGCGCTAGGTTCTGGCGTGGGAGGGCCTTCTCTCTGGAACGGCGTGCAGGCGTTGGTGTCGCTCCCGAACGGCGACCTCGTGGTCGGTGGTTTGTTCGCCACGGCCGGTGGTACGACTGCCAATCACATCGCGAAGTGGGACGGTTTCGCCTGGTCGGCGTTCGGTGCCGGCATCGGCGGCACCGCCGTCCGTGCGCTGACGATGCGGCCGAACGGCGAGATCGTAGCCGGCGGCGACTTCTTGGCTGCTGGCGGCAACGCCGCCGCGTTCCTCGCCCGACTCGCTACGACCTGCCCGGCGGGGGGAGCCGCGATCGGCACGGGATGTTCTGGCTCGGCGGGGCCGGTCGTGCTGACCGCGACGACGTTGCCGTGGATCGGCGGCACGTTCCGCGCGCGCACCACGGGCCTGACCGCCAACTCGCTCGCAGTCGGCGTGTTCGGTTTTGGCCAGACTTCGATCCCGATCGCGTCGGTGCATCCACAGGGTCTGCCGGGTTGCCTGGTGCTGGTCACGGATGAGATCCTCATCGAGTTCATGGTCGGCAACGGCACCGTCGAATCCCATCGCGCGATCCCCGTGGCCTCGCCGCTCATCTCGGCGACGTTCTACCATCAGGTTGCGCCCGTCGAGCTGTCGGCGTCGAGCTGTCGGCGTCGGGCGACATCGTGGCGATCACGATCTCGAACGCGCTCGCGTTGACGATTGGTTCGCTGTGACGACTCAGCGTTCATCACCAAGAATGCAGGCGGTCAGAGTGCCGGTGCCACTTGTGCCACCTGGGTCACTTGCCGCTTGCGCCGACCGCGTCGCTGTGTAGCCTCCGCATTGCCCTGTGCGGGGAAGCCGGTGTGATTCCGGCGCTGTCCCGCAGCTGTTACCGAGGACGAACGTCCAATCAGCCACTGGCGCACCCTGTCGGGTGCGTTGGGAAGGCGGACTAGTAGGTCGATCCGGAAGCCAGAACACCTGCACGGAGCCGGCCCTCGGGCCGATCGACTTCTCCAGTCGGCGCGCAAGACGCCGAGGTAGAGCAATGCTCGGACAACCGTCCCGGCGTTCGCCATTGGCGAACCGCCTTCTCTCCGTTCCGTTCTCTTGTCTGCTCGCGCTCGTCGCCGGCGCCGCAACAGCACTGCCGGCCCAGCAGATTCCCGAAGGCATGACTGCGAACGTGCAGTCGCTCTCGGCCTCGACGAGCCTCGTGCTCGAGACTGCGAGTGGCACCGTCACCTTCGACGGCACCGCCGTGCGGCTTGCGCCACCGGGGCAAGTGTTGCGCACGCTGTTGCAGCTGCCGTCGTTCGTCTTCGGCTCGTTCTTGCTGCAGACCGGACCCAACGACATCTTGTTCGGCCACACCGGCAGCCAGGACGCCGTCTGGCACTTGCCGCTGCAAGGCCCGGCGCCGACGCAGCCGCTGGCACTCGTCACCCTCAACTACGACGCGGTGATGCTGACTGCGACGAGCGTATTGTTGTCTGCGCGCACCGCTGGTTGGAGCGCACCGGACAATGACCTGCTCGTGCTCGACCTGGTGACCGGAGGCACGCAGTTGGTGGGGCGGGTGTCGGGCGCCTCCGGACCGCTGGCGATCGCCAGCAACGGCGACGTCTACTACGCGACGGGCTTCATCGGCTTCCCGGTGCCTCCCGCATCGACCACCGTGTTGCGCTTCCGGCGATCGCGATTCGACCAAGCCATGCTCACGCACCGCGTGCTCGGCCTCGCGCAAGCCGAGACGGTGATGGCGGGTTTGGATGCGGCCGGCGACCTGGCATTCGACGACGATGGCGACTTGCTGTTCGTCGATTGGTTCAACGGGCGGGTCGGCGAGATCAGCGACGCGGTTGGCCCGACGCCATGGTTGGCGCCGCCGCTGGTGGACTATGGCACCGCCGCGGTGTTTCCGAACACGCTGCAGTTCGTAGCTGGCAGTCGCGGTGGCGTGTTCGAGCCGTTCCAGCCCACCAACGGTTCGCTGCTCGTGCACGAGACGGACTACTTGGCACTGAGTCAGCTGCGCACGCTGCGCGCTGCACCGGTGGACCTCGTGGTGACCGGTGGTGTCCCGATTCCATTGGGTCCGTTCGGCTTCGTCGTGAGCAACGGTCCGAGCCTGGGCCTCGGCGTCGTCGCGTTCGCGTTCGGCGGCGCACCCGGCATCGTGACCCTGCACGTGCCTGGTTTCGAACAGCCGTTGGCTTGGAGTCAGGCGCTCGTGACCGCTCCGTTGCTCCTGTCTGTCGCGTTCGATGCCAGTGGGGCGGCGACATTGACGATCGGCAATCCCGGGTTTGCGCCGGCAATTGCCGCGACCGCGCAGGTGGCGTTCGTGTCGAGTGTGGGAGTGCTTGGTGCGACTGCGCCCGTGGCTCTGCTCGTCGGTCAGTGACGAGGGTTGACGCACGACATCGATCGCATCCACCTTATCGCAGCGTGACCTGGCGCAGTCGCGGCCTGCCTGTGAACCTGCGACCATGCGAATCGAGTCCCTGCGCCTCAAGAACTTCCGCGCGTTCCGGGACCTCCATCTCAGGGACTTGCCCGGCTTCGCCGTGTTCGTGGGCGCCAATGGAACCGGCTTCCGCGTGTTCTGCGAGGCGGTGCGAAGCATCGCAGAGTGATTGCCCCGGGCGTGTCGGTTCGCCTGTCCTTGCCGCAGTTGCGAGATCGCACTTGGCCCACGTTCGCCGCGGTTCCGTTTGACACGCCTGGATTGCGGCAGTCTCTGCCGCGTGGGAAGCCCTCCGAAGTGGCGAAGGTGAGAAAGCCCGGGCTCATCAAGAACGCCTGGCAGGTGACGACCGAATGCAACGGCAGACCGCTCGGGCGGTAGTGAACAAGAACGGCAGGGGCAGCGGCGGCGCTTCCGTTGCCGAGAACAGGAAGAAGGCGAGGCCGCCAGCCCATCCGGGCGGCGTGGTGAAGCCCAGCGTAAACGTGCTGTTGCCCGCGTAGGGCGCGCCGCCGGCGAAGTCCATTCTGACGGGTGCCGGGCCGATCGGGCAGGTAGGCCCATAGCTGAAGTCGGCGTAGATCTCGACCACTTCGTCGGTCGAGCCGGCGGCGTTCGCCTGGGACATGAACACGCCTCGCTGCCGCCCCGCAACCACGTACATGTCGAGGCCGCCGGCCTGGCCACCGCCGGCGTTGATCGCGAGATCGCCGTAGCTGACCTCGCCACCGTTGAAGCCGGTGGCCAGGTCGTGGCGGTAGAACACCGAAGTGATGCCCGGCCGCACGAAGCTGGTCTGGGTGTGCAAGAAGATGTTCCCCGACATCGCGTCGAACGCCGCACCCGCGATGGTGGTGGCCGCAGGTACGGGGCGAGGCGGTGCAATGAACACGCCGGCGCGGTTGAACTCCCGCAGCAGGGGCCCGCCATCGGAACACAAGAACGTGTCGGTCGCGGGCAAGAACGTCAGCGCCGTGACGATCGCAATCGGCGGTGCCACCAGAGTGATGTTCATCGCCGGTGCCCACGTGTTGGTGACCGTGTTGAACGCGCGCACGGTGTTCCCCTCCTGGCCGCCGTACAGATAGGTGCCATCACTGGTGAGGTCGCGCAAGCCGACCAGGTTGCTCGCCGAGAACGTGGTGGGCTGGTCGAAAGAGCCGAGCAGGGTGCCAAGTCGGTTGAACACGTACAGTTTGTGCGGCAGCCCGGGGGTGGGGGAGATCGCACCGGCGCTGATCCAGAACCGTTCGCCGATACCGGGCACGTTGGTGCGGCAAACGCCGACGCAACTCTCGTTGCCGGTGGCGTTCTGAACCGGGATTCGGAAACCGGTGGGCATGCCGGCCTGGCCGACGACTGGCGGAGGCATCGACATGGCAGCCGCGAGCAGCAGCGAGAGCGATGGTGCGCAGAGCTTTGGGACGGAGTGGGGAAACGCGTGCATGATTGCCTCTGGGTCGGAGTTTCCCGCGGCCACGAAGCGCGGCCGCAAGAGCCGCGGCGCCTGTCGGTGCCCCGGCAACCACGTAGGCGTAGGAACCGGTGTAGCTGTGCAAGCCGGAGGCTGCGCTGGCGCGAGTGTGCAAGAACTGCACACCTGTGCCCGTCTGGGTCGTTGTGGTCAGCCGAAATCTGACACCCAAGTGGCTGTAAGACAGGAACGTGAGTTCTTGCACGGCGCGGCACCGCGGTTGCGATGGGCGCGCGTGCGCCGGCGTTCCATTCCCCTGCAGACGAGTCTCGTGCAGACGAGTCTCGTGCAGACGAGTTACGTGCTGGGGAGTTGCGTGCTGGCGAGTCTGGCCGTTGCGTCGCTGGCGATCCCCGCTCGCGCCCAAGCGGTGCCCGCTCCTACCCAGGCGGTGCAAGCGCCGCGCCTCGTGGACTGCATCGAAGCGCCCCTGGCCTACGTGTGCCTGCACCCGATCGGCCCGACGCAGACTGGCCCGACGCAGACTGGCCCGCATGCCGCGCCGGTCGAAGCGCTCGGGGCAGTGCAGCGTCTGCTCGGGGATCCCTCGCTCGACCAGTTGTTCGGCGGTGTCCGCGCTGAGTCGGCACCGAGCTCCGCAAATCGAGCTCTCGCCGTGGTCCGCGGTGTACTGGGCCGCAGCTCCGGCGACCTCGAGCTCGCCTTGACCGGGGTCGTGCCAACGGTCGGCCAACCGCTGCTCGTATTGCGCGTGCGACTACAAGGCGCTGACGCCGACCGCCTTCAGGCGTTGCTCGGAGGGGATTCTCTGGCCAGGCCGCACCGCGTGCTCGGTGGCAAGCAGACCTATCGGCTCCCGCCGGCTGGCGGTGGTGGCGCGGTGCAGGCAGATGCAGGGCAAATCGTCGAACTGGCGTTGATCGGAACGGATCTGTTGGTCAGCACCGACGGCCTCGCCATGCAGGAAGTGTTGGCGCCCGCGCCGGCGACGACCTCGGCTGGCCCGAAGCGGCGGGTGCTCTCGGCGGATCCGCGCTTCACTTCGCTGCGCAGCCAACTGACCGTGCCGCCCGGGTCGCTATTGCTCTACGGCGATTGGCAGCGGCTGGGCAAGCGGCTGCACACCTCGCTCGCCGGCTTGCCTGGGGCCGTGCTCGACTCGTCGGGTCTGGGTTCGGCCGGCAGCATCATGATCTCGATCGCGGCTGCGCAGACGAACTTTGCCGCGACGGTTCTGCTCGACTTCGATGCAGAAGGTGCACCGGCCAACCGTGCACCGACTTCCGGTGCCAAGCCACAGAGCGCCAAGACTCAGACTTGCGAAGGCATCGACGGGTGGTTCGCGGCAGCGCAGTCTGTGCCGGCCCGCAGCCTGTTGCCCGAGTTGCCCGGTGGTGGGCTCGGTGGTCTCGTGATCGCCGTCGATCTTGAGAGCATCGCAACGCGTTCCCATCGTGGCGCACACATGCTGCGCGAGCTGCGCGATGCATTCCGCGACTACGGCCTCGACTTCGATCGCAACGTACTCGGCCGCCTTGGCTCGCACGGGACCGTGCAGTTGCTCGTGCGTCGCGGCGAAGGCGACGTGGCCACCGAGGTCACGTCGGTCTACTCGGTGCGCGCCAAGAGTCGCAAGGGCGCCTTGGACCTGTTCGAAGACCTGCAGCGCGCTTCGGAGGCCCACGGCATCGGACGCTTTCTGCCTGGCAAGTCCATTCCTGCCAAGGACGCGGCCGGCGGCGCTGCGGGCCGCGATCGCCGCTCCCCGGACGTGATCGAGTTGAAGCACGGCCGGCAAGAGCAAACTGTCTGCGTCGCCGTCTTCGAGGAACACCTGCTGCTCGCCGCCGACGCCGAGACCCTCGTACAGGTGCACGACGAGTTCCGTCGCAGTACGAAGCTCCGCAGTAAGCGCGAGCAGTTCGTCGCCAACACCATCCAAGCCATCGGCGGCGAGAGCATCGCCGGGCTGTTCGATCTCGACCTGCAACCACTGTTCGAACACGTCGCCGGTGCCTTTGCGCGCGCCAGTGCGCCGCTCGATCTGGCGGCTGTGCCGAAGCGTCACGTGGGCTACGTCGACCTGCAGCCGCGCGAGGGCGGAACCGTGATGCGCATCTGTGTGTTGTCGTCGCGGTAGCACGTTCTCGCGGACTCGATTCCTGACTCGTTCACGCGGAGGGCCTGCGCCCTCGACGGTTCTTTCAAAAACCCGACGCCGCCCCCCGGGTGGCAAACATGGCCTACGGTGGTCGTCCGGCACTTCGGTGCCGGTGGCCGCCGCGGGTGCATGGAATACGACACAGCGTCAGCTCACGATTTGGGGCAGGCAAAGCTGACGAAGTGTCCTCCGCGTGTGTTGCGCGGACCATGCACCCGCAACTTCTTACGGGCGCATGACTCGATTGGATCACTTCGATCGTTCCACAATTTGGGGCAGGCAGGAACGGCGAGTGATGTTCGCGCGACGTAGCGCGGAGAGTCATGCGCCCGCATCTTTTTCTGCACCGCGTTTGCGGTCACGATGGGCCGCATGTTCTTGGCCCTCGATCAAGGCACGACCAGTAGTCGCGCGATCGTCTTCGATGCGGATGGCTCCGTGCGAGGCCACGGCCAGCGGGAGTTTTCACAGTACTTCCCGCAGCCGGGATGGGTCGAACACGACCCGCTCGAGATCCTGCAGAGCCAGCTCGAAGCTGCGGACTCGGCCTGTCTGGCAGCCGGCTCGCCGAACATCGACGCAGTCGGCATCAGCAACCAACGCGAAACGGTTGTCGTCTTCGAGCGCGCGACGGGTCGGCCAGTGCATCGCGCCATCGTCTGGCAGGATCGGCGCACGGCGGCTTGCCTCGAGCGGCTGCGACACGAAGGTCACGAAGCGCGCGTCCGCGCCGCGACGGGACTGTCGCTCGATCCGTACTTCAGCGCCGCCAAGATCGCTTGGATCCTCGACCACGTCGACGGCGCGCGCGCCGCGGCGGAGCGCGGTGAACTGCTCGCGGGCACCGTCGACACCTGGCTGTTGCACCGCTTGACGCACGGCCGCGTGTTTGCGACGGACGCCAGCAATGCGTCGCGCACGAGCTTGTTCGACCTCGAGCGCGGCGACTTCAGCGATGAGCTCTGTCGCATTTTCGCGGTGCCGCGCGCGTGCTTGCCCGAAGTGCGCGACTCGGCCGGCGACTTCGGCGTCGATGCCGAGCGCGGTTGGCCGCTGCGCGCCGTGCTCGGCGACCAGCAGGCGGCGCTGTTCGCCCACGGCTGCTTGCAGCCCGGCATGGCGAAGTGCACCTATGGCACCGGCGCCTTCGTGCTGCAGAACGCAGGCCATGGAGTCCCTTCGCCAGATCAGGGCGTGCTGGCGACCGTGGCCTGGCGCCTCGATGGCGTCACGACGTATGCCCAGGAAGGCAGCGTGCTCGTCTGCGGCGCCGCGATCCAGTGGTTGCGCGACCAACTTGGCTTGATCGCGAACGCCGGCGAAGTCGAGGCCCTGGCCCGTTCGGTGCAGGACACCGGCGGAGTCGTCTTCGTGCCGGCCTTTGCCGGGCTCGGCACACCTTGGTGGGACGCGACGGCGCGTGGGCTGCTCGTCGGTTTGTCGCGCGGCACGACGCGCGCCCACATCGTGCGCGCAGCGATCGAGGCCATGGCGCTGCAGGTCGACGACGTGCTCACCGCGATGGGGCGCACTGCCAGCGACAAGAACCCGCTGCACGTCGATGGAGGTGCCGCCGCCAACGGGTTGCTGCTCGAGTACCAGGCCGCGTTGCTCGGCGCACCGGTCGTGCGTCCGGCTCTGCTCGAGGCGACCGCGTTTGGCGCCTTCCGACTCAGCCTGATCGGTGCAGGTGTTCATCGCGATGCAGCCGACTTGCCAGTCCTGCCGGGCGAGGCCACGGTCGTCACGGCGCGAGGTTCGCTCGTCGACACGAACGAACTGCGTCGCCGCTGGCGCGACGCGGTGCAGCGCACGCGCGCATGGGCGTAGCCGCACCTGTCGCAGGTCTTACGCCTTTCCCTGCGCGAATTGTCGCCCTACAACGGTCCCCATGCACGCGGCAGACCCCAAGGACCGCAACGACCCTGCGGATCCCGGCGAGACGGACGCCACCGAAACCGGCGAAGACGCACCGTTGCGCGACCAGACTGGCCCCACGCTCATCATCGAAGCCGAGCCGGGCGGCGGGTCTATGGTCGTCAAGGACTCCGTGCCGGACACGATGTTCGTGTTCCCGCTGCGCACGGCGGTGCCGTTCCCCAACCTCATGATGCCGCTGCTGCTCGACACTCCTGGGCTGCGCGACATCGTTGCCAAGGCCGAGGCGCACAACGGCTACCTCTTTCTGGTTCTGCAGAAGGACGCCGAACGCGAACCGCAGGCGGCCGAGGACCTGCATGAGGTCGGCGTCGTCACCCGCATTCTGAAAACCCTGCGACTGCCCGACGGCGGCATGTCATCAATGACCCAGGGTGTGCGCCGCGCGCGGTTGCAGAAGATCGTGCGCAACACGCCTCACCTCGTTGCGCGCGTCAAGGAGGTCGTGGACATCCCGGCGCAAGGTCCTCGCGCGGAGTCGTTGTTCCGCTTGCTGCAGAAGCAGCTGCGCAAGCTCGCCGAGATGCAGGAACAGCTCGACACGGGGTTTGCCACAGCACTGCTGAATGTCGAGGATCCGCGCCAGCTCGCGGATTTCACGGCTGGCATCGTGCGCAAGGTCGGCGATCGCCAGCGAATGCTGGCGCAGGCCGATGTCGAGCACCGGCTCGACCTGGCGCTGCAACTGGCGATGGCCGAGACAGAGTTGCTCGAGCTCGACAAGAAGATCCAGGGCGAGATCCGCGATCGGGCCGAGAAGGCCCAGAAGGAGTACTTCCTGCGCGAGCAGATGAAGGTCATTCGCCGCGAACTCGGCGACGAGAAGGACCCGCGTGCGCAGGAGATGCAGCGACTCGAGCAGGCGATCGAAAAGGCGACGATGCCCGAGGTGGCACTTCGCCGCGCCAAGGAAGAACTCACGCGTCTGCAGACGACCCCGGTCGAGTCCGGTGAGTATGGCGTGATCCGCAACTACATCGATTGGTTGACGAGCGTGCCGTGGTCGGTGTCGACCACCGACAACAGCGACCTCGATCGCGCCGCGCGTGTGCTTGCCGACGACCACTACGGGCTCGAAGAGATTAAGGAGCGCATCCTCGAGTCCTTGGCCGTGCGCAAGCTGCGACCTGGCCACCAGGGTTCGATCCTCTGCCTCTCCGGGCCCCCCGGCGTCGGCAAGACCAGCCTTGG
>JBDSBS010000179.1:0-3891 GCA_039921435.1 Planctomycetota bacterium
CCGGAGAACTCTGCGTGCTGCCGACAGAGACGGTCTACGGCCTCGCTATGCTGCCGAGCCATGCCGGCGCCGTGGCCAAGGCGCGCGCGCTCAAGGGTCGCGGGGAGCAACAACCGTTCACCTGGCACATCGCGGCGCGGGCAGACCTCGACCGGCTCGTCGGCAACGTGCCCCGCCACACCGAACGGCTGATCGACCGCTACTGGCCCGGTCCGCTGACGGTGATCCTGGCAGTGCCCGGCGATGGCACAGCGGGCGTGCGGTTGCCAGCCCACGACTTCACGCGCGAAGTGATCGCCACCTGTGGGGAGCCCTTGTGGCTCAGCAGCGTCAACGCGAACGGCGAGACGCCGCTCGTCGACGCCGTCGTCATCATCGAGCGCTTTGGCAAGCGCGTGCGCCTCGTCGTTGACGACGGTCCGTCGCCGCTCGGCCTAGCTTCGACGATCGTGCGGCAGACGGGGGCGCGCCTCGAAGTGTTGCGCGAGGGCATTCTCACCACTGACGAAGTGTTGCGCACGGCCGCCGACCTCTGCCTCTTCGTCTGCAGCGGCAACACGTGCCGGTCACCGCTGGCCGAAGCGCTGGCCCGCGACTTGACGGCGCGCACGCTCGGTGTCGCCCGGGCCGAGGTGCTCGCCCACGGCCTCGACTTCCAAAGTGCTGGCACCAGCGCCATGCCCGGCTTGCCGGCGAGCGAAGGCAGCATCGAAGTCGCCGCTGAACTCGAACTCGACCTCGACTCTCATCTCAGCCAACCCATCGACCCGGAACTGCTGCGGCGCGCGAGCCACGTCTACTGCATGAGCCAGAGCCACCTGCTGACGATCCTCGCCGAAGTGCCGGGAGTGGGCGACCGCACCGAGATGCTGCGGCTCGACGGACTCGACATCGCGGATCCGTACGGAGCAGACGTTCGCACCTACCGCCGCGTGCGCGACGAAATCCGGGCCGCCGTTGGAGCGCGCGTGCCGACTTGGCTCGGGACCTCGAAGGCCTGACGCGCTCTCGGCAGGTGTTGCGACGCCCTTGGTGCAGGGGCTCAGACCGCCGACCCTGACGGCTCGGCATCGCCGCACGAGCGCTTCTCTACGAGCCCACGCAACACGCGCAGGAGCCGCAGGAACTGTCGCTTCTCCATGACCGGGTGCCCCATGAAGTCGCCGCCCTGCGGTAGGTCTTTGAGCGCAATCGTGCCACCGCCCAGACGAACGTCGGCCGCGATCTGAATGTGGCCGCTGACACCAACGTTGCCGGCAAACACGCAGCGGTCGCCGATCACGGCCGAGCCCGCGATGCCGCAGCCCGACGCCATCACCACGTCGGCGCCGATGTTGCAGTTGTGCGCGATGTGGCACAGGTTGTCGAGCTTGGTGCGGGCGCCGATGCGCGTGAAGCCGAGAGTGCCGCGGTCGATCGCCGTGCCCGCCCCGACTTCGACATCGTCCTCGAGAACGACCGAACCGAGCTGCGGCACCTTGATCCAGGTCGTGCCATCGAGCGCGTAGCCAAAACCGTCGCTGCCGATGACCGCGTTGGCGTGCACGATGACGCGATTGCCGAGCTGGACTTCGGCGTAGAGGGTGGAGTTGGGATACAGCACGCAGTCGTTGCCGATCGTGCTGCCATCGCCGATCGACACACCGGCCATCACCACCGTGCCCGAGCCGATCTTGCACTTGCCCACCACCGCCCGCGGTCCGATCGCGACGGGCGCCTGCAGTTCGGCGTCAGCGTCGACCACTGCGGTCGGGTGGATCGAGTGAGCGATCGCGCGCGGCACCGGATGAAAGACCAACGCGACCTTGGCGTAGGCGACGTCGACGGAACTGACGACGATCTGGCTGGCCTGGGTCGACAACTCCGTCGCCGACAACAGCGCGCCGGCTCGCGTCGTCGCCGCCGCCGCGTGGAAGCGCGCGTGGCGCACGAAGCCGATGCGGTCCGGGCCGGCGGTACGGAGATCGCCGAGGCCGACGACGAGGCGCGAGCCATCGCCCACGAGCCGGCCACCGACCAGGGCTGCAAGTGCGGCTACGGTGACTTCCGTCATGGGCGGCGATTATGCATCGAGCGCACACGATCCGCTGCCTCGTTCAAGGCAGAACGCGGCCAGTCCGGTTCGTAGGGCACCCGGTCGCCGACGGCGGCGCGCAACGCCGCACCAGCCAGTTCGCGCAATTCGCCTTCGGGTGCCACCAGGAACTCGGCCAAAACGCCGAACACACTGGGGTCCCGGCGTCCGTGCAGCGCACAGGCAAGCAACCGCCGTTCGGTCGCACCGCCGCGCGCGAGTTCGGCCAGTGCGCTCGGCATCGGCAGATCGCCACGCCACAGCGACAACAGCTCGGGCAGACTCCCGCGGCAGCGCAGCAGCCGCGACGCCTCCGCGAGCACGAACGGATCCGCCAGTTCGCGCAGCGCCTGCGCCTGCGTCGGCGTGAGCCGCTGCGCCGCGAGCTGCCGCAGCAGAGCGCGGGCACAGCGCGAACCGAAGCGAGCGCGCAAGGCCACCGCCAGAGGCGCGTCGCCGACACACAACTCGGTAAGCCGGTCGGGGCCTGGCAGCTCCGCTATGTCCTCGAGCGCGCCGATGGCCTGCCGAGGTTGCGGCAACTGGGCGAGAACGGGCGGCACGTTGGCGAAGAAGGTCGGATCGATGGCGAACGCACACAGGCTGGCGGATGCAGGATCCCGCAGCGTGACCCCATCGGAAGTGGGCAAGCCGAGGGCTGCCTGCAAGATCGGCAGCGGCGCACCGAGGTGCAGGAACCGCGCCGCCATCGCCTGCGCCTCGGCCGCGGCGTCAGGACCGGTGCCGAGGGACCTCATTGCATCGGCGGTGCGCCGCAGCTCCGCTGCTTGCACGCTCCATTGTAGGAGGACCGACCCCGACTGGCCCGGCTCCACGGGCAGCGTCTGCAGCATCTCCGCGCAAACCGCGAGAAACGTCGCGCGCCCCGTCTTGCCGTCGCCGAACGACAATGCCTCGTCCGCAATACGAGACTCGCTCGCTGCCGGGCCGACGGTGCCCAAGCAAGCGCGCCGCAAGTCGGCCAGGCCGCCCAGATGAGCTGCGTGGGCGATCCATCGCGCGTCTTCCGGCCATCCGGCAAACTCGCCGTCGGTTCCGGCGGCCGTTCTCTCCATCCACTCGGGGACCGCGGCAGAACTCAGCAGCACCGCGCCGTCGCCGACCGCGAACACGGCGTTCCAGGCGTGCGCCAACGACGCCGCGTGCAACAGCGCACGCACGGCTCGGATCGGCGAACGTTCCACCGCCAGCGACTGCAGCACGGAGCCGCGGCCGACCACGCGCCGCAACTCTCGCTGCGTTTCGACCGAAGTCTGAGGCCCCCCGCCCACAAGCAACGGCTCGGCGAGCACGATCATGTCGCGCGACGCATCGGGCAGGCCGGCCAACGCGGGGCGCAGACCAGCCGCGCGGAGACGGATTCCGAGCGGCACCGGCAAGGCGTCACCGCCCGGCATGCCGACCGGACCGTGCAACAGGAGACGCCCTAGCAAGGGCAGGGCGGCTGGCCGCGCATCGGCAACTTCGACTTCATGCAACCCGACCTGCAGCAACAGCCGTGGCAATCGACCCGTGCCCTGCCCGATCACGAGCACGCGGTCGCCGCCCGCAGCCTGCGCGCGCACGATTGCGGCAGCCAGAGGTGCCGCGGTGCAATCCGGCCCGGCTGTGTCGACGAGTCGTTCGTCATCGAGCAACATCATGGTCTGCGTGGCCCGGTCGTACACGGCGCTCGCGCTGCCGACATGTGCCAGGTGAACCTGGCCGTCCAGCGCTGCCACTCTACCCGCCAGCAGCGCCGAAGATTGCCACACAGGGAACGCCGCGGCCGCGGCCGCCACGCCCACCGCGATCCC
>JBDSBS010000180.1:0-3502 GCA_039921435.1 Planctomycetota bacterium
GTGATGCCTGACTCGCCTTCCGAGGTCGCACCCCGGCGCAGGAAAATCGCGAGGTCGTCGCGGCCGCGGTCTTGGAACAGCGTCACGAAGCCCTGTTGCAGAGACAGCATGCCGGCCAGCACGGCGACCGTGGCGCCGATCGCGCAGACCGTGAGAAACGTCGACGAACTGCGCACGAACAGGCTGCGCAGGTTGTAGCGGAACGGAACGAGTGCCATCAGCCGACCTCCCTCAGTGCTTCGACCGTCGTGAGTCTGGCGGCGCGCAGACCGGGCAACAGCCCGCTGACGAAGCCGACCACCAGAGCGATCGCACCGCCCAACAACAGCGTGTTGCGATCGAAACCAAAGCCCGGGATGAAGCTCGCCGTGGCGTCTTGGAAGCCCTTCTCGAGCCCGATGCCGAGCCCAATGCCGAGTGCCGCGCCGAGGCCGCAGACCAGCACCGACTCGCCGATGAGCAGCGCCGCAGCGGTGCCGTTCTTGAAGCCCAGCGCCTTGAGCACGCCGATGTCGCTCGTGCGTTCGCGGCCGGCCATGATCATCGTGTTGAGTACGGCGAAGAAGATCGCGAACAACACCGCGCCGCCAACCATCGTCAGCAGCGACGGCACGTCACCGAGCATCGAGATGAACTGGCGGTTGAACTCGGCCTCGGTCGTCGTCTGCACGCGCTGGGGGCCGTTCTCGAACATCGCGTCGACGGCCTGCTGCACGCCCAGGGGTTCGGTGCCCGGTTGTAGGCGCAGCATGTAGACACCGACGCCTTCGGGGCCCCTGGCGCCGCCTGTCTCTAGCGACTCGCGCAGGTAGTCGTAGTGAAACCACATCGTCTGTTCGTCCATCGATGGGGAACTGCTCTCGTAGATGCCGACGACGAGGAACTCCCACGGCCGCCCGTCGGTGCGCGTGAAGATCGTGCCGGCGATCGGCACCGTCTGGCCGAGCTTCCAGTCGTACTTGCCGGCGAGCGCCTTTCCGACCACGCAGCCCGTGCGCGTCTTGACGAAGTCCTCGTAGCTACCCGCGGTGATCGAGATCTCGGGGTAGCTCGGCAGGAAGGTGTCGGGATCGATGCCGAACTGCGCGAAGAAGCCGCCCTTGTCCTGTTCGTAGCGACCGCCGAACCACTGCCACTTACAGATCGCTTCGACGCCGGGGACCGACGCCATCTTCTGCTGGTAGGACAGCGGCAGGTCGACGAACAAGCTGACCGCGGACTGCACGAGCAGTCGGTTGGTCGCGGCGGATTGCAGCGTGCGCGTCAAGCCGGACGTGACGGCGTGCAGCATGCAGATCAAGAACACGGCGACGGCAACCGAGCCGATCGTCAGCAGCGAGCGGATCGGGTGGCCGGTGATGTTGCGCCAGAGCAGTTTCCAGGGCATGGCTCAGATCCTCCTGGCGCCGTCGCGGTTGGTCTCGCGGTTCTGTTCGATGCGACCGAGCTTGCCCTTGTCCAGGTGGATGACGAAGTCGGCGAAGCTGGCGGCCTGCGGATCGTGCGTCACCATGAGGATCGTCTTGTGCAGTTCGCGGTTGAGGCGCTGCAGCAGTTCCAGCACTTGGTCGGCGGTGTTGCGGTCGAGGTCGCCAGTCGGTTCGTCGGCGAGGATGACCGCGGGGTCGCTGGCGACGGCGCGCGCGATGGCGACGCGTTGCTCTTGGCCGCCCGACAGTTCGCGCGGCTTGTGGTGCATGCGGTCCTTGAGCCCGACGAGTTCGAGTGCGCGTTCGGCTTGTTCGCGGCGCTTGGCCTTCGACAGTGGCGCGAGCAGCAGCGGCAGTTCTACGTTCTCGCGCGCCGTCAACACGGGCAGCAGGTTGAAGCCCTGGAACACGAAGCCGACGTTCTCGGCGCGCCACTGCGCGAGTTCGCTGCCCGACAGCGTCGTCAGGTCGGTGTCGCCGACGAGCACCTGGCCCGAGTCGGCATGGTCGAGGCCGCCGATGAGATTGAGCAGCGTCGTCTTGCCAGAACCCGATGGCCCCATGAGCGCGTAGAACGTGCTCGGATCCATGCGCAGGTCGAGTTCGTCGAGCACGCGCAGTTCTTCGCCGGCGCGGTGGTAGGTCTTGGTGACAGACAGGATTTCGATGGCGACGGCCATGGGCGGATGGGGGCTAGTGGAAGAGGGTCGAGGCTGTGCGGTTCGCCGGCGCGGCTGTGCCCGGATGCATGAGTGCGATCGAGTGGAGCGTCACTGCGCGGCGAGTCGGACGCGGTCGCCGTTTTGCAGCGAAGTTGGGGGATCGAGCACGATGAGTTGCGAGGCGGACAAACCGGCGTCGATGGCGACGCGGCCGCTCTTGCGTTCGCCGGTGCTGACTGCGGCGAAGCGCACGGTGTCGCGTTCGATCACGAACGCGCCGGTCTGGCCGCCCAGCTGCACGAGAGCCTGTTCGGGCACGACGATCGTGCGTGATACGGGGCCGGTGGCGGAGGTCGGCTCACCGGTCGCAGTGCCTTCGACCGGACCTTGGCGAAAGACCACGCGCACGCCCATCTCGGGGCGCAACCGTTCGTCGCGCTTCGTCAGCCGAACGCGCACTTCGACGGTCGCCTTCTGCCGATCCGCGGTCGGCCAGATGCGATCGACGGTGCCTTCGTAGCGGTCGTCGGGGAACGCGTCGAGGAAGACATCGGCCGGCGCGCCGAGCTGCACCGACGAGAGCGTGGTTTCGGGCACGTTGGCCTGCACCTCGAGCGAGTCGAAGTCGACCATCGTGCACACCGCACCGCGCGCGTTGCCGCCGCCTTGTACGTTGGGCGAGACGACCTCGCCGACTTCGGCGTCCTTGAGCACGACGATGCCGTCGAACGGTGCGCGCACGTCGGTCTTGTCGAGCGTCGCCTGCGAAAGATCGCGCGCGGCGATGGCGACGTCGCGCTGGGACTTGGCGACCGTCAGGTCGGCGGCGGCGACGGCTGTGCGCTGGCGCGCGGTGACGACCGCGGACTCGGTGGCCGCGAGGCTGGCGGCGAGCGTGGTCAGGCGGGCCTTGGCGGCGTCGATGTCGAGGCCCGCGCGTTCGAGGTCGCGAGCCGAACCGATGCCCGAGCCGAGCAGTTCTTCGACGCGGCGGTGTTCGCTTTCGGCCCAGGCGAGCGTCGTGTTGCCTTCGTTGCGTTGGGCCGTTGCGGTTGTGCTGGCGGCTTGGGCCTGGGCCAATTCGGCTGTGCTGGTTTGCTGCGCTGCTTCACTGCGTTGCACGCCTGCCGTCGCGGCGGCGACGTCGGCTTGGGCGCGCTGCAGCGCGGCGCGGTATTCCTCGGCGTAGAGGCGCGCGACGATGTCGCCCTTCTTGACGATCGAGCCTTCGCGCACCGATAGCTCGACGATGCGGCCGGGAACGTCCGACGACAGCGCGGCGCGGCGGGCCGCGACGATGTAGCCGTTGGCGGCAGTGCCGCGCACCGCGGCGGCGGCGGCGGGTGCTGCCTCGGTGACGAGGTAGGTGCGAACTTCGGGCAGCCGCAGGCGGTCGGCGAAGCCGGCCAG
>JBDSBS010000181.1:0-3209 GCA_039921435.1 Planctomycetota bacterium
TGCGGCGCGCGGCGTCGAGGAAGTCCTGCCGGTTGGTGATCAGCCCAAAGCGCTGCAGCGTGAACACGCCCTTGCCGAGGTTCGACAGCTTCTCGGAGACGTAGAGATTGAGGCCGTTGATGACGGCCGCCGTTGCGATGATCGACGCGATGCCCATGATGACGCCGAGCAGCGTCAGGAACGAACGCAGCCGATTGGCCCAGATCGACTCGAGCGCCAGCCGCGTCGACTCGACGACGTTCACGGCGCCTTCGCCTCGGCGCGCCGTTCGTCGCTGGCGATGACGCCGTCGCGGATCGTGATGATCCGGTGCGCGTGGTCGGCGATCTCGCGCTCGTGCGTGACGACGATGATGGTGTGACCCTGTCGATGCAGCTTGTCGAACAGGGCCATGATCTCGTTCGACGTCTTGCTGTCGAGGTTGCCGGTCGGTTCGTCGGCGAGCAGCAGGGCTGGGTTGGTCACGAGCGCGCGCGCTATGCTGACGCGCTGGCGCTGGCCGCCCGACAGTTCGTTGGGCCGGTGGTGCATGCGGTCGGCAAGGTCGACCTGCTGCAGCGCCTCGACCGCGCGCTGCTTCCTTTCGGCTGGCGGCACCGAGCCGTAGATCAGCGGCAACTCGACGTTGCGCTGCGCCGACGCGCGCGGCAGTAGGTTGAAGGTCTGGAAGACGAAGCCGATCTCGCGGTTGCGGATTCGCGCGAGTTCGTGTTCGGCGAGGCTCGACACTGGCTGACCGTTGAGCCGGTAGTCGCCCGACGAAGGCGTGTCGAGGCAGCCGATGAGGTTCATCAACGTCGACTTGCCCGAGCCCGACGGTCCCATGATCGCGACGTACTCGCCGCGTTGGATCGTCAAGTCGACGCCGCGCAGCGCGTGCACGGTCGTCGACCCCATCGCGAACGAGCGCGTCAGCCCCACAGCGCGGATGACCTCGTCGGCGGCGGCCTGCGTGCTCTGCTGCGTGCCCGTCATGGTGCTCGACGCGCTCACTGGCGCTTCCGAACGAAGCGCTGGCCGATCTCGCTCTGGCGCTTCTCGTCGATGGCAACGTGGTCCCAATCCTTGATCGTGCGCAGAGCCTGGTAGGGACCGCCGATCACTTCGTCGCCCGCTTGCAGCCCTTCGAGCACCTCGATGTCCATGTCACCCGTGATGCCGGTCTTGATCGGCCGGAAGCGCGCCTTGTCACCGACCCGCACGAACACACCTTCGAGCTCCTTCAACTTCTGTCGCTGCGCCGCCGTCGGCGGCTCCTTCTTCTCGTCGCCCTTCGGCTCGGGCGGCGCCACGTAGTGGCCGTCGGCGTCGACTTCGACCTCGCGCGCCGTCAGCGCCTGCAGCGGCACCACGAGGCAGTCCTTGCGCACCGCCGTCGTGATGTCAGCCGTGGCCGTAAAGCCTGGCCGCAGAGCCGCCGGTGGCGACTCGATGCGCACGACGACCTTGAAGTCCTTGCCCTCCTGGTTTTGGCCGCCGGTCGTTGTCTGGATCGGGCTCTGGCCGATCTCGGTTACGACGCCGGTGAGCTTCGTGTCGCGCATCGCGTCGGTCCCGATGATGGCGGCAGCACCGAGGGCCACGCTGACGATGTCGGCCTCGTCGACCGAGATCTCGGCCTCGATGACCGACATGTCGGCGATCGTCATCAGCGTCGAGATCGGGTTGCTCTGGATGCCGGGCACGGCGCGTTCGCCCTTCTCGACGTTGAGCTTGGTGATGAGCCCCGACAGCGGGGAGCGGATCACGGTCTTGCCGAGCATGTCGGTGATGCGCGCGAGCTGCGCCTTGGCCGCATCGACGCGGCTGCACGAAGCCTCCTTGGTGGCCTTGGCGGCGTCGACGCGCGTCGCGACGGCGCGCAGGTTCGCCTCGGCCTGCTCGATGCGCGCCTTGCTGAATTCGAAGCGCTGCTTGGCGAGCCGAGCCTCGGCGGCGGCGATTTCGAACTCCTCGCTGCCAAGCAGATTCGACTGGAACAGCTCCTCCTTGCGTCGGAACGACGACTCGGCGCGCTCAAGCGAGATCTTCGACTGTTCCAACTCGAGCTTGACGCCCGCCAGCGCCGTGTGTTCGCCGGCGAGGTTGGCTTCGGCGGTCGCTACACCGGCCTCGGCGCTGCGCGCGTCGGCTTCGCCGGCGCTGGCCTGGGCCCGCGCCGAGTTCACTTCGGCCTGCAGTTGCAGATCGTCGATACGCAGCAGCACATCGTCCTTCGTGACCGAGTCCCCTTCGCGCACGAGCAGCTCGACGATGACACCGGCGACCTCGGCCTGGATGTCGACGAACTCCTTGGCGCGGATCTCACCGGTCGCGGAGACGATCGAACGCAGGTGCGGCACCACCTCGGCCTTCGCGGTCACGATCTTGGTCGGGTCCTTCGGCTTGAGATTCTGCCAGGCGATCGAGCCACCGATGCCCGCGATGCAGAGGGTCAGTACGACGAGGGTCTTTCGTTTCATGCCGGGAGGAGGCAGACGAACGCGAGAGCGGTTCGTCGGGGGTGCGCGCGGGCGACCATCGTGGCCGACGCACGGCCCGAACCGCCGCTCGGAACGGAGAATCCGGCGACGACCGCTGCGGGGCAGGGGAGGCGAAGCAGGGACGAAGATGATCGGGTTCGAGGGCGTGGATTCCAGTCTGGACCCGGAGACGAGGGGATCGGAGTGCGGCCTTCGTACACGTGCTGTTCTTGCGAACTGTAGGATCTCGCCAGGGAGGTCCGCTGCTGCACGCTGCCGGCGGATGCCCCGCCCCAAGGTGAACCATGAATCGAGTCCTCGTTGCCGCTCTCTCCCTTCTCGTCGTGGCCCCGCTCGTCGGCCAGCCAGAGCCCGATCGACGCCGTGGGCTTCGGCGACGCCACGAACGATGGTCGCAGCGACATGGCCATTCTGACGCCGAGTCTCTTGCGTGGCTACTCAGGAGCCTCCGGTGCGCTTCTCTACTCGATACCCTGCTCCCGAGTGAGACCTATATCGGCGTGTGCGAGCTGGGGGATTTCGACGCCAATGGCACGGCGGACGTGGCGGTCATCACCTACGACAGCAGCACCGGCAACAATACGATTCGCTTGCTTAGTAAGCGTCCGACGGCGGCGTGAGCCGCCCATGGCCTCCGTGCGCGCGATCGCGATGTTGGCGGCATGCGAAGGCGTCTCGGCTCCGATGCTCTACCTGTGGCGACGTCGCCTATCCCCCGACCAGACG
>JBDSBS010000182.1:0-5633 GCA_039921435.1 Planctomycetota bacterium
CGCCGCGTACACAGCATCGAGTTCCGCGCTGTCGGCAGCCTTCTGGATGGCGCGCCGCAGCAGCGCGCGCAACTCGTCGTCTTCGGGTGCCTTGCCCTCGCGCGGTTTGGCTGGCGCGGCATCGGTGTTTGGCGCGTTCGGTTCGCGGCGTGCCTCGCCGCGCATGGCGCGGTCCTGCGCGCCGTCCTCGTTGGCGCGGCCGACGCGCTGCAGCAGGACGGCGAGCTCGATGACAAGCGCGCGCAGTCGCTGTGGGTCGCGCGTGAGGCGCTCTTCCATCGCGGCGCGCAGTGCCGCGGGCTCGGTCGGAATCGGGCCCGTCACTTCTTCGACGAGGCTGCGCAAGCGGCCGAGGTCGGCGCGGCCCGTGTCGGTGAACGCAACCGAACGCACGACGACACCGTCCTTGGCCAGCACCAGCGTCAAGGTCGCCTTGCGATGCAGCGCGTAGCCGCCTGGACCGTCGACGCCGTCGGGGCTGACGAGGATCGGGCGATGCAGCTGCAGGGCGTCCGAGCTGCGCTTCACGGCGGCCTCCGCTTCGTTGCGGTCCGCGGCGATGCGGATCGTGTGCGTCTCGAGGCCGGTCCACGCGAGCTGCACCGCGAGGCGGTCGAGGCCCGTGATCATCGGCGCGGTGTTGCGCGACAGGTCGTGCACGAAGAGCAGCACGCCGGGCGCCTTGCCGATGTGGGCCGCTGCATCGAACTCGGTGCCGGCAAACGGACCCGACGGTGCGTAGACGCGGCAGGCTGGTAGCGGCGTGCCAGCACCGGGGCCAGAGGCCAGCTCAGGCGGCACCGGTGACTGCGCGGTCGACGAGCAGGCGGCCCACAGCATGACAATCGGAGCAACGACCGAATGGAGGCGACGAGACATCGCGGCACTGTAACCCGCTACCGCGGGCTCTGCCCATCGAACCTCCGTCGGACCGATGCTACGACCCGAACGCATCGCGAGCCCGCACCCGCTGCCACGGCCAGCACGCCAAGGCCACCTTGACCCGCCGCCGAACTGCCGCCAACATCCCCGCCGCCGACCGCTACGTCGTGGTCACAGACTCGTTCCAGCGGCCAATACTGCTTCGGCGGCACTTGCGCGCCACCTCGCCCTCTCCAACATGACCCAACCCAGCTACATCCTGCGTGTCGTTCGCGACAAGCAAGGCCCCGCCGACCTCGAGTTCGCCCACCCGACCGTGACGATCGGGCGCGAAGCCGGCGACATCGCGCTCAACGACCCCGGGTCCTCCTCGCGCCACGCCGAGATCGACTTCGCCGACGGCCAGGTCACGCTGCGCGACGTTGGCAGCAGGAACGGCACATGGGCCGGCAGCCGCAAGGTGACGACGGAACGGATGCAGCCCGGCGTCAAGTACACGATCGGCAAGAGTACGCTCACTCTGGTGGCCGTGAAGGGGCTCGAGCCTCTGGGCACACTCGTCATGCCAGGTCCGAAAGGCGCCGCGGGAACCGAAGTGCGCCCCCAAACTGCCGTGCAACCGCCGCCCCCGCCGGTCAGGCCATCGACACCGATGTCGCCGGCCCAGAAGCAGAAGCTCGCGATCGGCGCCGGCATCGTGGTGCTGGTGCTCGGCCTGTTCTTCGTCTTCCGCGGCTGCGGCGGCGATGGCAGTGGAGGAGGAAGTGGTGGCGACGGCGGCTCGACGCGCAGCCTGACCAAGCCGAGCGAAGTGACCGTCAAGGCCGTTTGGTTCAAGGGCCCCCCAGGCCCGCAGGCGAGCGGCGGCACCTCGCCGAGCACGGTGCGCATCTCGCCCAACAGCAAGGAAGGTGCTAGCGTCGGCGTTCTCGAGGAGTTCGCCGGCGGTGCTGGCAACCAGTGGCGCACGGCGACGTGGCTCGCGGCCTTCAGCGCCTGCAAGCTGACCGGGCAAGCGCTCACCGACTACGAGTTCGTCGTGCGCACGGGCGGACACATCGACGGTCCATCGGCCGGCATGCTGATGACCTCGACGATGATCGCGCTGCTGCGCGGCACGACACCGCGCGCCGACACGACGATGACGGGCACGATCAATCCCGACGGTTCGGCGGGGCCCGTCGGCGGCATCGTGCAGAAGATGGAAGGCGCGTCGAAGGACGGCATCAAGCGCTTCGGCTTCCCGATGGGCGCGCGCAACCACCAGGACCTGCGCAACGGTCGCATGGTCGACCTGTTCGATGCCGGCAAGGAGTTTGGTCTCGAGGTGCGCGAGATCCGCGACGTCTTCGAAGGCTACGAGTTCTTGACGGGCGACAAGCTGGTACGGCCGACGCCCGTCGCCGAGAGCGAGATGGAACTCGACAGCGACACGACGTCGCGTGTGCGCGCCAAGAACCAGGCGTGGACGGCGCGGCTGCGCAGCGAGATCGCCAACCTCGGCTCGGTGGCCCGCGGGCTCGGCGATCTCGGCAAGAACATCCAGCCACTCGCGCAACAGGCCGATGCTGCGTTCAAGAAGGCGCAGGAGTTCGAGCGCAGCGACTTCCTGGCATCGTCGTACGAGAGCTACGTGCAAGCAGCCGTGCTCGCCAGCATGACGAAGGACGCCGCACGCTTCCTGAAGGCCAAGGACGACCAGGCCGACCTCATTGCGCAGGTCGAAGCCGCGGCGACGGTCAAGGGCCAGCTCGACGCCCTGCTGAACGAGGTCGAGCTGCAGGCCAAGCGCAAGACCGGCGGTGGCCAGATCAACACGGTGCGCGCCTACCAGACGCTCGTCATCGCCGAAGCGTTCACTTCGCTTGGCGACGGCGCCGTCGACATCGTCAACAAGCTGCTTGAGGCGCAGAAGAAGGGCGAACTGAAGGCAGAGGAGAAGCAGCAGCTGCTCGAGCAGCTCTACCAGTCGATCGTCTACTTCAGCATCGCCAAGACCATGCTCGAAGTGTCCCGCGACCAGCAGGACTTCGGCAACGAAGAGGGTCAGTCGCCGCCGATCCCCATGGCAGTCATCGGGAAGGCCGCTGCGGCCTACGGCTCGGCGGCGGGCGCCGTGCTCGCCTACCTCGAGTCGCTGACGATCGACGGCGCCGCGCGCGAAGCGGGCGTCGACAAGGCGACCGCACAGAACCGGCTGGCGCAGAACGACAACGACTACCTGCTCGCGTTCCGCGCCGTGCGCATCGCCGAGGGTATCACCGGCAAAAAGAACGAGACCAACCTCCTGCGCCTGGCGGCGGGCTCGATGGCGTTCCTGAAGGGCGCCTCGCTGATCAACAAGTACTACTCGCTCGGCGGCCAGCGCGACAAGGAAGGCGAACTCACGCTGACCAACCGCAAGGCGCTTTCGGCCCAACTCGATCTGGCGCGGCAACTCGCCCGCGAAGCCGCGGCCAAGGCGAAGAAGGCGGTCGGGTTCGTGCCGATGGCAGCGCGCTATGCCTACCAGATCGGCATCGCCAAGCGCGAGGGCAACGACGAAGAGAAGCTCGCGGCCCTCGAGGCCTGCTGGGAATCGGCGTTCTGGAGCGAACTCGCCGCGGGAAGCACCAACACGAAGTGAGATCTCGTCCCTTGAGAGCTTGCCCTCTATGGCCGCCTACGCGGCCATGCAGAGCCAATGCAGAGATTGGGAAACAGATTGTTTCCCACTCTCTGCGGCACCGCGGGATACAAGAATGGATTCCGCGGCTGGTGATCGTCTGCCCCAGGCGAAGCGATAGGCTGCGAGCCCCCTCATGATTCTGGCCCAGCTCCCCCAGCTCGCACCCGGCGAGCTGCATCTCACCGATCTCGGCGTCAACCTGCTCATCGTGCTCGTGCTCGGCCACGTGCTGGGCTGGCACTTCGTGCGCTTCGCCCAGGTGCTCAGCAACAAGCGCAAGCTCGCGCGCGTGATGGTGTTCGTCAGTGCCACGACGCTGCTCATCATCAGCGTAGTCAAGGTTTCGCTGGCGCTCTCGCTCGGCCTGGTCGGCGCGCTGTCGATCATCCGCTTCCGCACGCCGATCAAGGAGCCCGAAGAACTCGCCTACCTGTTCTTGGCGATTGCCGTCGGCGTCGGACTCGGTGCCGACCGGCGATGGGAGACCGTGCTCGTGTTCGCCGTCGTGCTCGCGGCGATGGCGCTGCGCAGCGGCTTGCCGGGCGGCAAGGCCCCGCTGCGCACGGTGCTGCAGGTGAGTGCTTCGGATCAGGCAACGGGCTCGCCGATGTCGACTCTGCTGCCGGCCGTGGCTTCGCACTGCGAACGCGTCGAACTGCGGCGCGTCGACCACCACGGCGCCGAGTTCCACGCCAGCTTCCTGGTCGAACTGGCTGCGGTCGATCGCCTGCAAGCGCTGCTCGACGGGGTCCGGCAGATCTTGCCCGGAGCTTCGGTGAGCATCATCGAGCGCGACGGAATGGAGTGATCGCCGTGCAATGGGTCACGCGTCGAATCCGGACCGGCGCAGCCGCCAACAGAGGCGCGCTTTTTGAGCCCAGGCGGACCCCGTGCTGATTCTCGGCACACCGACGAGCACGGGTCGCCGCACCGCGTGGCTGTTGCTGCCCGTGCTCGGCTTCGCGCTGGGCCTGTTCGTGGCTCCCCAACTCTGGCGCACCACGGCGCCGCCAGCCAAGCCGACACCGCCGCCCGCACCTCGGCCCCTGCCGCCCGCGAGCCCACTGCCGCTGCTGCAGGTGTCGATAGAGCCAGACCAGTGGGCCGTGCTGGCCAAACAACAACAGCAGGCCCTCGCCGCGGGCTACCTGGTCCAAGACGACGCTGCGATAGTGCCAGCGACCGTCCGGCTCGGCGACGAGGTAGCGCACGGCACGGCTCGCCTCAAAGGCGACCTGCTCGACCACATCAACACCGACCAATGGTCGCTGCGTTTCGACCTGTCGACGCCCATTGCCGGCCGGCGCCGCTTCTCGGTGATGCATCCGCAAACCCGCGGCTACGTCATGGAGTGGCTCGTGATGAAGACCGCGCGCTACATGAACGTGCTCGCGCCGCGCGTCGACTTCGTGCACGTCGCGATCAACGGTGCCGACCCCAAGATCTACTACCTCGAGGAGCATGCCAGCAAGGAGCTGCTCGAGTCGCAAGGACGCCGCGAAGGACCGATCGTGCGCTTCGACGAATCGGCCATGTGGGGCACGTGGCTGCAGTACGGCTTCTACCGCACCGGCGTGCTGCCGCCCGACGTCGAGCGAGCGGCTTCGTTCTTCGACGCCAAGGCCGAAGCGTTCGGCGAGAGCAGCTTGCAGCCGCTCGACGTTCTCAACGAACGCTTGCTGCGGGCCCTGCATCAAGCCCGCGATCTGCAGTCGCTCGCCATCAGTCAGGAGCTCGCCGGCCAAACGGTGCGCCAGTTGCTGGCCATCGAGAACCTTGAAGGCCGCACCATCGACGATCTCTTCGCGATCGACAAGCTCGGCAAGTGGCTGGCGCTCACCTCGTTCTTCGGCGGCGTGCACGGCCTGCTCTGGAACCAGATGCGTTTCTACTACGACCCCGTCGTCGATCGGCTCGAGCCGGTGGTGTTCGACACGGGCTCCAGCTTGCCGCTGCAGAGTCTGCTGATCCTGCTCGAACCAGAGCTGCGCTGGTTCCGCAGCAGCCCGCGCGTCATGGCCGCCGCCTACCAGGAACTGGGCCGCATGGTCGAGCCCGGGTGGATCGAGGGCCTGCGCCAGGC
>JBDSBS010000183.1:0-3976 GCA_039921435.1 Planctomycetota bacterium
GAATAATCGCTACCGACTGCAGCGTTGCGGTCGAAGCCGCCACGATCCGCGTCGTCGTCACGGCAGCCGCATGTTCCTGCGCTACCTGGCACAGCATCGCGAAGACCCGCCGTGGGCCGAAGCACTGCTGCCCGAGTTCGGCATGATCCAGGGCGAGAACCTGCTGAAGGCGACCTTCGTGACGGAGTTCCTCGTCGAGCAGGGAACGCTGACGGCGGTCACGCAGAAGCTGCGCGAGACCAAGGGCGGCAGCGCGGCCGAGCGCTTCGCCAAGGCGGTAGGAGCGTCGCTGCCCGAGTTCGAAGAGCGCTGGCGCGCGTGGCTGGTGGGGTTGTTGCCGGGACTGGCTCAGGACCTGCAACCGCAGGTCACCGCGTTGCCGCGCGATGCGCAGAGTGCGCTCGATGCGTTGACGGCTCTGCGCACGCGCGCCTTCACCGCCGCGAGCGCTTCGTTGGAAGCTACGGCACCGGTGCTCGTCGATCCCGAGTTGAGTCGCGGCTGCCGGGCGCACGCCGAGTACTTGGTACGGCACCCCGAGCACGCGGCGCGGTGGCCCGATGCGCACGAAGAGAACGCCGATCACAGGGAGTGGAGTGCACCAGGTGCCTGGGCCGGGGCGCACGCCGTGATCGCGCCCGGTGTCAAGAACGGCGAAGCGGCGCTGACGGCGTGGATGGGTACGTTCTACCACCGGCTGCCGCTGCTCGACCCGGGCCTCATCCGCATCGGCTTCGGGCAAGCGGGGGATGTCGTCGTGCTCGACTCGGGTTCGATGGTGGCGCCGCGGCGCGAATCGTGGCACGTCGTTTGGCCGCCCGACGGCGCCAGCGGCATTCCGACGCGGTTCGTGCCCGAGTTGCCGAATCCCGTGCCCGGCGAAGACCAGAGCCGTTTTGGTTATCCGATCACGCTGCAGCTCGGCCAGCGCACCGACCGGGGGCCCGCCGAGGCCGTCATGCAGCTCTTCGAAGGGCGCAAGAACGGGCAGGAGGTGACGTGTTGGTTCGCTTCGCCGCAGGCGCCGAGCAATCCCGAGTTGGCGCCGCGCGACTGCTTCTGCCTGATTCCGAAGGCGCCGCTGCGCGGCCGCACGAACTACACGGTCGTCGTACGGCTGCTGCGCGAGAACAAGGAAGTCGTGTGGTCATTCCGCACCGAGTGAGGCGGTCGGCTCTCCGACGCTGCCCTGGACCGAGACTCACTGACCGCGCGGCAACCGTTCGGTCGGCTTCACGCGATTGAACTGCTCGATGATGCGCCAGCACTCCTGCGCCGTCTCCGCGTACTGGATCAGGTCCAAGTCCTCGGGCGAGATCGTGCCTTCGTCGACGAACATCTCCCAGTTGACAACGCGGCTCCAGTAGTCGCGGCCGAACAGCACGATCGGAATCGGCTGCATGCGCCGCGTCTGGATCAGCGTCAGCGCTTCGAACAGTTCGTCCATGGTGCCAAAGCCACCCGGGAACGCGACCATCGCCTTCGCGCGCATGAGGAAGTGCATCTTCCGGATCGCGAAGTATTTGAACTCGAAGCACAGCTCCGGCGTGATGAAGCTGTTGGGTTCCTGCTCGAACGGCAGCGTGATGTTGAGGCCGATCGACTTGGCACCGACGTCGAAGGCGCCGCGGTTGGCGGCTTCCATGATGCCGGGGCCACCGCCCGTGCAGACGACGTAGTCGCAGCGGTGGTCGATCTGGCACTGGCTCGAGACGATGCGGCCGAACTCGCGCGCTTCGTCGTAGTAGTGCGCCTTCTTGAGCACGTTCTCGGCGATCGTGACGGCGCGTTGCAGTCGCTCGTCGGATGGCTTCTTGGCGAGGGCCGCGTGCGCATTCTCGAGGCGACGTTGTGCCTCGGATTGTTCGATGACGCGCGTGCCGCCGAACACGACGACGGTCGACTGCACACCCTGCTCCTGCATGATGAGCTCGGGCTTGAGCAGTTCGAGCTGCAGCCGCACGGGGCGCAGTTCTTCGCGGCCCATGAAGTCCGGGTCGACGTGTGACTGCCGGTAGGAAGTGGAGCCGCGGATGGCGAGGATACGTTCGGTGTGGGCCGAGCCGTTTTGCGACGCGGGCGGGACCGGCGGGGGGTGACTCATGAGCAGGCTGTCGTGCGAAACGGAGCCAGAGCCATCGGCATTCGCTGGGTCGCAGCCACAGCATTCCGGCAGATCGTGGCGGAGACGGGAGCTAGATCCCGCCGCATGCCGAGTCACCGCGGATTCGCGGTATGGTGCGGCCCGGCATGAACCCACTGCGGCTGACCTACTGCGGCAACGTGCATGCGGCACCGGACCTGCCGACGATGGTCGCCGCCTTGCGCGAGCACACCGCGCCCGTCGCTCGCGCGGCGCGCTCGTGTGGCCGCGAGTTCGGCATCGGCGCGTGGTGGCCGATGCACGTCGTGGCCGAGCTGGCGACGGATCCGGTCGTGCTGCAGCGTTTCGCCGCCGAACTCGAAGCGCTCGACCTGCCGCTGTGGACGCTGAATGTGTTCCCGTTTGGCGGCTTTCACGACGAGGTCGTCAAGACAGCGGTCTACCGGCCCGACTGGGGCAGCGAGGAGCGGCTGCAATACTCGCGGTTGTGCGCCGAGGTCGGCGCCTCGCTCGTGGCCGCGGGAACGGTGCTGCCGCTGTCGACACTGCCGCTGGGCTACCGCGGTCCCGGCGACGAACCTGCAGACCGGCGGCTCATGGCGCGCAACCTCGCGCGCTGCGCGAGTGCGTTCGCGGCGATCGAGGCGAAGACGGGCGTGTGCTGCGTGTTGGCGCTCGAACCCGAGCCCGAGTGCCTGCTCGAGACCGCGGCGGCGACTGCTGAGTTCCTCGAGCAGTGGCTGTTCGACGAAGGTGCGTGGACGACCGTGCCCGAGCGCGTGCTGCGCCGGCATCTCGGCGTCTGCGTCGACCTCTGCCATCTGGCGGTGGTCGGCGAGGATGCACTGAAGGCACTCGCCGACTTGCGGACGCGCGGCATCGCCGTGCCCAAGATCCAGGTTTCGGCCTGCCTCGAGGTGCGCGAAGCGCGTGGCCTCGATCGCCTGTTGGAGTTCGCGGAGCCGAAGTACCTGCACCAGACGGCTGCGGCGAACGGGCAACGCGCGCTCGATCTCGACGCGGTTCAGGCGCGCCGGGCCGAGTTCGCCGCGGGTGGGCGCTTGCGGTCGCACTACCACGTGCCACTCTTCTGGGACGAGCCGGGCGCGTTCGGGTCGACCCAGGCCGAAGTGGCCCGGGTGCTGGCCGGGCTCGTGCGGACCGGCGACGTGCTGCCTTTGCTCGAGGTCGAGACCTATACGTGGTCCGTGCTCGGCGACTTCGCCGGTGCAGCGCCGCTGGCGACGAGGTTGACGCGCGAGCTCGACTGGGCCGCCGACTGCTTGAAGAACTGACTGCTCGAAAAGCTGACCGTTGGCCGGGTCAGTGCGTATCCTGCGCGCCCTCCATGCTCCGCCTCCTCGACGTTCACAAGAGCTACTCTCAGGGTGATCGCTCGGTTGTCGCTTGCGAGGTCGATCACCTCGAGATCGCCGCGGGCGAGCAGGTGGCCCTCGTCGGTCGTTCCGGCAGCGGCAAGACGACGCTGTTGCACATCCTGGCCGGCATCCTGCGGCCCGATGGCGGCGAGGTGGAAGTCGTCGGCGCGCGCTTGGATCAGCTCGGCGAGGCCGCGCGCGACCGCCACCGCGGGCGGCACATCGGCATGGTCTACCAGACGTTCAACCTGCTGCAGCCGTTCACGGCGTACGAGAACGTGCTGCTCGGGGCGCTGTTCGGGCGCGGGGCGGGAGGCGAGGCGCGCGAGCGGGCCGAGTCGCTGCTGCACCAGGTCGGCCTCGGCGATCGGCTGCACCACCGGCCCAGCGAACTGTCGGTGGGGCAGGTGCAGCGCGTCGCGATCTGCCGCGCGCTCGTCAACGATCCGGAGTTGATCCTCATGGACGAGCCGCTCGGCAACCAGGACCGCAC
>JBDSBS010000184.1:0-4214 GCA_039921435.1 Planctomycetota bacterium
TAGGTGTCGGCGCAGTTGATGCCCATCACGGTGCCGGTGCCCGGGTCGATGCACGAGCCGCAAGGGCCGGTGTAGTTCGTCGAGGTGAACGCGTGCTTGCACATCGAGCGATCGCTGATCTGCTCCATGCGGTCGCCGGCCCGCCGCACGAGGAGGAAGCCGAACTTCGGGTGGTTCGGCTGCATTGCGGCAAACCAGGGGATCGTCACCGAGCCCGGGTTGCACATCTCGTTGAGCATGGCCATGCCCACTTCGCCGTTCGGGTAGGCCGCACCGCGGCGCCCGTAGTAGGTCAGCGAATCCACCGCCGTCAGGCGGCCATCGAGGCCGGGTACGATGTTGGATTGGGCGGCCAGAGAGCCGGCGATGGCCGACGCGATGCAGAGGAACGCAGTTCGTTTCATGTTCGTTCGAGGCGATTCAGGAAGGGCCGCTTCGTGCAGATGCGCTCGCACGATGGGCAGGCAGGGGCCGCCACGGTAACAGCCTACATCGTGGGCGCAAAGTGCCCGGTCGATCCGAATCCAGCCGTTGCCGGGCAGCAGAAGTGCGTTGCGCTGAGCCGCGCCAGCACGGGGTGTCAAGTCTGCTGCCACGGTGCCAATGGCGGTGTCGCTACTCGCTGGCCGCAAGGGAGCAAACTGAGGAGGTGCGAACCTTCGTTCGCGCGCCTCAGTTCATGCCAAGCACCATCTGGATGCCATTCGACGTCAGGAAGCCGAACGGGTTGAAGCCCGGGCTCAGCGTCGCCGACTGGGTCATCAAGAAGGCACCGGTCAGGCTCGTGGTGCTCGGGAACACCAACGGCACGGTGGCCGACGAGCCGGACGTCGCGAACTGGTTGATCAGGTCGCCCGTGAGGTAGAGCTTGCAGCCTGGCATGCCGTACGACGCCAGATCGAGCGGCGGGGTGTGCTGTGTCAACCCGAGAATCTGCAGACCCAGCAGCGTGCCGGCCGGAATGTTCGACGTCGTGTAGTTGACCGTCGTGCCGAGCACTGGCCGTGCCGAGGCGTCGAGTGCCACGCCGGCTGCGCTCGAACCGCACAGCGTGAACGGCGTGCTCAACGCCGTCGAGATATCGATGCTGCCCGGATTGGACGCGCCACCACCGGGCGTGTAGCCCACGAGGTACGCGTTGCCCGCCACGTTCACGGTTTGGTAGATTACATGCACCGTGCCGTTCGATTGGAACTGGTACTGGAATGTCGCAGCACCGCCGCCACCGAAGTTCGGCACTGCGAGGAACGTGATGCGAACGACGGTCGCCGACGAGTCGACGCGCACGGCCCCACCCGAACTAGGGTCCAAGTCGTGCCAGAGCCCCGACCACCGCGGCGATCCGCCCAGGAACCCAGACACGGTCGGATCGTAGACTGAGCCGTTGGAGCCCGTGCCGACGTAGCCATTCGATCCCACGACGAGCGTGCTGGTCGAGCCACCGGGGTACGGAAGCGGGAACGGCAGGCTGACCGAAGCCTCGGAGTCGTCACCGAGGGCGAGTGTGGGACCGAGCGGTGTCACGAAGCTGCTGGTGCTGGCACCCACCGTGTAGGAGTTGTTCGCAAAGGTCAGCGACCACTTCGAGTTGGCCAGATCGAACGAGCCTGCGTTCGGGAAGAACTCGTAGAACGAGCGCTCGCACACCACGGCCCCGCAGCCGCTGCCCACCTTGTCCATGATTGCCAGCGCGGGTCCACCGCTCGGCACACGCGTCGGCACCGACACGGTCAGGGCGCCGGGTCCCATGCGCGCTTCGTCGAACGTGCTCACGCCATCGGCGGGCTGGTAATTGGCGTCGAAGCCGAAATTGTAGATCGTGTTCCAGTTGAGCGGGTTGTTGGCCGGTGCCGTGAAGACGATCTCGTTGCCGACGCGAGTTGCGACCCAGTTATTGAGCGCATTGCTGTCGATGTCGCGGAACGTGAAGTTCGACGCGGTTGCGTTCGCGTCGATCGGCAGCCGGAACGTGGCGCCGCCGCGATTGTTGTCGGCGTTGTGCACCGCGTACTCGTAGCGGAAGAGGCCGCCACCGAGCGGCGCGACCTTGCTGGCGACGAAGAACCGGCCGTCGTTGTTGCCGTTGCTGCCGCTCGAGACCGAGGCGCCCGGCCACTGTTGCAGGATCGAGCCCCAGCTCTGGGCGACGGCGTTGTTGCCGAACGACCAGACACCGCTGCCGTAGGCCGGCGTCATGCCGCGCGATGCGAGGTTGTCGCCGCGGTTGGCGAGCGCCTCGCCCTGGTGGATCAGGTGGATGCCGTAGAAGTACTGAGCGCCAGGCGTCAGCAGGTCGGCCTCCTTGACGGTGACGCGATTCTTGACGCTGTCGAAGCCCGCCGAGTTGAGGCTGCGCACACCGTCAGCCGGCAACGGGTAGCCTGCCTGGGAGGGATCGCCGATGTCGAAGTAGCTGCCGACAGGGTTCCACACGCCGAGCCACGGATCGATCTCGTCGGCCGGGCCGAGCCAGGTGCGGTCGGCGTTGTTGCCGGCGCCATAGGTGTCGGAGCAGTTCACGCCCATGACCGTGCCGGTGCCGGGGTTGATGCACGAGCCGCACGGGCCGCTGAAGTTCGTCGAGACGAAGGCGTGCTTACACATCGAACGGTCGCTGATCTGCTCGATGCGACCGCCGGCCACGCGCACGATCAGGAAGCCGAACTTGGGGTGGTTTGGCTGCATGGCGGCAAACCACGGAATCGTCACCGTGCCGGGGTTGCACATCTCGTTGAGCATCGCCATGCCGACCTCGCCGTTGGGGTAGGCAGCACCGCGGCGACCGTAGTACGTCAGATCGTCGACCACCGTGAGTCGGCCGTTGAGTCCTGGCACGGTGTTCGACTGGGCGAGTAAGGAGCCGGTCAGGGCCGACGCCATCGAGAGAAGTGCGATGCGATTCATGTTCTTCCGCCTCGGTGAAAGGGGTGCGCGCCGTACAGATTGCTCAGCCGCACCACGACGACGCGCCAAGGTAGCGATACCTCGGCGAGTTGGCTAGGTGCGGCTACCGCCAGTTCCGCGCGGTGGCAAAGCGCCGCGGCCGGTGACACAGACCTTGCGCCGAACCCGGCGGCGCCGTTGAGTCCCGGGTCGCATGCCAACTTGTCGTCGCTACAGAGGACTGCTCGCCGCCCTTGCCATCGTCAGCGCCGCCACCGCCCAGACCGGCTTGCTGCGCTATCCCGATCTGCACGGCGACCGCGTGGTGTTCACCTACGGCGGCGACCTGTGGCTTGCCCCCATCGCGGACGGCACGGCTGTGCGCCTGACGTTTCACGGCCAACCGGTCTGCTTGCTCAACGAGACGTCGGCCAGCGACGGCGACATCTTCCCGGCGATGTTCAAACGCGCGGGGCTGGGCAAGCTCGTCGGCAAACGTTCGTGGGGCGGCATCATCGGCATCACCAACCGCGGTGCGCTGCTCGATGGCGGCACGGTCAACGTGCCCGAGTTCGGCAACACGGAGCCCGGGCCCAAGTGGACGATCGAAGGCCACGGCGTCGATCCCGACATCGTCGTCGACAACGACGTGCAATCGGTGCTGGCCCGTCGCGACCCGCAGCTCGAGAAGGGCGTCGAGACCTTGCTCGAGCAGATCCGCAACAACCCGCGGCCGCTGCCCACAGCACCGTCGGCCCCTGTCAAGACGGGCCGATGACCCGCCGTCCGCACGCTTCGGGGCACAAGGCAGAACCTGCCCGAGCCGCCGCTGCCAAGCCGTCTCCCGCCAAGCTGCCGGAGCTGCGCCTCAAGATCCGCGTGCACGGCCGGCACCCGTGGTTCTACCGCAAGATGATCACGAAGCCCGAGCCGCCGCTGCCGGCCGGCCGGCCGTGCAAGGTGCGCGACCGCGAGGGCAATCTAGTCGGTACGGGCTTCTACAATCCGCGTGCCGAGTTGGCGCTGCGCATGTTCGCCGACGAAGTGATCGACGATGTGCCCAGTCACTTCGTGCAGGCGCTGCGCGCCGCGGTGGCGCTGCGCGAGGACGTGCTTGGCTTGTCGACGGTCACCGACGCCTACCGGCTCGTGCACGCCGAGGCCGACGGCTTTCCGGGCCTGGTCCTCGACAAGTTGGGCGCGGCGTTCGTCGCGCAAGTCAGTTCGCTCGGCATGCTGAAGCAGCTCGAACCGCTCGGCGAATGGCTGCTCGAGAAGTACCCGGGCAGTCAGCTGGCACTGCTGCAGGACAAGGACTGGGCCGAACGCGA
>JBDSBS010000185.1:0-5540 GCA_039921435.1 Planctomycetota bacterium
ACGTCAGCGCCAGCAACTTCGCCATCGGCTCGCTCGACGGCCTGAACACGTCCACGGCCTACCTGTCGATCCCCGGTACCACGACGACGTCCAACGACTACCGCCTGGGACTGTGCTTCGTCGACCAGGACACGCTGATCGGCAACCAGGGTGCTACGGCACGCGTGACGACGTTCGACCCGTTCACGGCGATCGTCGACGCTTCCATTCCACTGGGCGGCGCCACCCGTCGGGCGTTGGACTACGCCGTGATCGGCAGCACCAAGGTGCTGGCGGTCATCGACTCCGCCACTTCGCAGGTGACGCTGCTGAACGTCAACGACCCGGCGGTGCCCGTGGTCATGGCCTCCGCCAACAACACCACGGGTGCGTTGACGGCCAACGTCAACGGCACCGGCGGCGTGGCGTGGGGAGCCGTTGTCGGCAACACGGCGTTTCTCTATGCGATGAGCAGCAACCAGGGCATCCAGGCCTTTCTGGTGGTGCTGAGCCCGCTGGCCAGCGCCACGGATTTCGGCACCGGCTGTGACGGCCTCGGCCTCACCGCCCTGAGCCTGCCGGCGATCGGCAACGGCGGCTTCCAGCTGGCCGTGACGAACGTGCCGGTGGTGTCCCCGATTGCGTTCGTCGCCTTCGGCACGCTGCCGTTCAACTCCGGCATCAACCTGACGGCGATCGGCATGCCCGGGTGCTTCGGCTACACGAACCTCGACATCGGCCTGTTTGCGACGGCGCCCGTGGTCTCGGCCACCGGCATCTTCTCGCTGCCGATCCCGAACGACATCAACCTGCCCGGCACGTCGTTCGCCACCCAGGGGGTCTCGCTCTCGCTGGCGACCCCGCTCTCGCTGGCGGCGAGCAACGGCACGCAGTTGGTGCTCGGCTTCTAACGCGCCACGGCCGCGAGCATCTGCTCCGAGTTCAGCGGCGGCACGGGGCGTCCCCGAGCTACTTCCTGTCCTTCACGGAACAAGCGAGCTAGACGATTCCGAACAACCCGGTCTAGGTCTAGGGCTTCACGATCGTCGGCTCCCAGTGCCGCGGCTTCGTCGACCTCAGCGACACGCTGTCGTTCACGGTCCGCTCAGAAGCCGCTGCGCTCCCAGAGCGCGCGGTTGCTTCGTCCGAACGCGCCGCCGCCGCACCTTCGCAGGCGGAGGAAACAAGAAGGTCAACACGCGAGCGAAGCGCCTGCCCCACGACGCTTCGTCGTGACGGCCACGCGCGATTTCGCGGTATCGCAGATCGGCGCGCCTGGCGTTGCGGTGCTCGCGCCATCCCTTCTCCACCAGCAGCTCGGCGAACGCCTGCGTGGCCAGCCAGCCGGTTGCAGCCTCCTGCTTGCCGAAGTCGAGCCATATGCGCACAGGTACGCGCTCATGCAGTGCGGCGAGCTCGTGCAGCATGAAGTGGCGGGCCCACCAAAGCGTCGGCGAGAGAGCGGCCACGCCGCCGAACACGTCGGGGTGCGTCAGCCCCAGGTGCAGCGACAAGAGGCCACCGAGCGACGCGCCCGCGATCGCCGTGTGCTCGCGGCCGGGCTCGGTGCGGTAGTGGGCGTCGACGAACGGTTTGATCGAGTCGATGAGGAGGCTGCCGAACTCGCTGGCGTGCCCGCCGCGATCTTGCCAGGCAACCGGCGTGTAGTCCTCCGTGCGCTGGCTGCCGGAGTTGTCGACGCCGACCAGCAGCAGTGGTTCGATGCGGCCGCGATCGATGAGCCGCTGCGCCGTCTCGTCGGTGTGCCAGCCGACGCCGGCGAACGCGGTCGAGTCGCCGAACACGTTCTGTCCGTCCAGCAGGTAGAGCACGGGCAGCCGTCGGGTCGGTTCTTTGTGGTAGCCCCGCGGCAGCCAGATGCGCACAGTGCGGCCATCGAGGTGATGGCTCGATGCAGAGAAACGGTGGAGGTGTAGGTTCGATGCCGGCATCGGTTGGTGGGGCTCCGACGACCGCCGACGCGTTCTTCGCCACCCCTCGGCGGCAGGTCAAGGGTGCAGATTGGCACCGCAGGGGGGCAACCGCGGACGGTTCCGCAGGCGACCGCTTGGGCTGGTGACAGGAGCGCCGGGCTAGGTCTCCGCCTGGCGAACGCCCGCTCTGACAACGTAATTGGTAGCAGGAGCCGGACTTGAACCGGCGACCTACGGCTTATGAAGCCGCCGCTCTAACCAGCTGAGCTATCCTGCCGCGAAGGGGCGAAGAAGTAAGCAGAAGCGGCCGCTGGACTCAAGACCCTACTGGTCGGGTCCGCAGCCGCCGCTGGCACGGCCGGCTCGCACGCGACCCGTGCCACCCTGGCACACAAACAAAGTCTCTCGCCCGGGGCTGTAACTTTTCGCAGCAGCGTGAGTAGATCTCAGTGCGGGTGGCATGGACCCGCAAACGAGACGAGGTGGGCTCCCTGGCTGGATTCTTCCTCTAGTTCCGACTGTTTCTCCTCCTGATCCTCCTTCGAAATAAGATCCCCAGCCAGGGAGCCTTTTTTTTCGCGCCGCCGAAGTGTTCTTGCCGGTGAGTGCGATCAGGCGGTAGGGGAACCGTATGACTTCGTTCGACCCCAACGCTGCGGCGGCTCCCGATAGCGGCATCTTCGGTCTGTCCATGGACGAGGCACAGTCCGCCGTGGTGCTGGTGCCGGTGCCCTTTGCTGCGACCGTTTCGTATGGCGGTGGCGCCGAGCTCGGACCCGCAGCCATGCTCGCGGCCAGTCGCCAGGTCGATCTGTACGATTTGCAGTTCGGCCGCATCTACGAGCACGGCATCTTTCTGCAAGCGGCCGACGACAGGTTGTTGCGCGACCACGCGGCGGCACGCGCAGTGGCGGCAGGCATCATCGAACGTGGCGGCGCCGCTCTCGGTGATCCGGATGCGAAGGTCGTCGACGCAGCCGGGGCGTGCGTCAACGAAATCGTGCACGCCGCGACGGCCCGCATTCTGGAGCGGGGCAAGATCCCGGGCATCTTGGGGGGCGACCACTCGGTGCCGTTCGGCGCGATCTCTGCATGCGCGGAGGCCTATCCCGAGCTGGGCATCCTGCACGTCGACGCGCACGCGGACTTGCGCACCGCCTACGAGGGTTTCCGCTGGAGCCACGCGTCGATCATGGACAACGTGGTGCGCGAAGTTGCCGGCGTGACCAAGATCGTGCAGGTCGGCATTCGCGATTTCTGCGAACAGGAGTTCGAGGCCATCCAACAGAGCGGCGGCCGTGTGACGACGCACTTCGACGTCGAGTGGCAAAGGCGACGGTTTGTCGGTGCGACCTTCGACAGCCTTTGCCAAGAGGCGGTCGAAGCCTTGCCGCACGATGTCTACATCAGCTTCGACATCGACGGCCTCGACCCGGCCCTGTGTCCGCACACGGGCACGCCGGTGCCAGGGGGGCTCGGCTTCGCCGAAGCGGTGCACCTGATCGTCGTGTTGGCCCGCAGCGGGCGCCGCATCGTCGGTTTCGACCTCGTCGAAGTGGCCCCCGGCGAGGACGAGTGGGACGCCAACGTGGCGGCGCGCCTGCTCTACAAGATGTGCGGGGCGGCCCTGCACGCGCGTTGAACCGGGGCTGAGTTCGTGCCCGGTCGCGGTGCTCAAGTGCGCCTTGCGACGGTTCCGATGGCGGTTCGTGTGCCTCGGCGTGTTGCCGTGAGGCTTCGGGACCGCATGCCGCATACCGCCGGACTCGAGCGCCTGCTCGGGCGTGGGCCGGGACGCGGTGCTCTGGCGCAGGGCATCTTGATCGTCGTCGACCTCGGCGGCGAGCGCTGTTGCCTGATCGTCGACGAAACGCAGGGCAAGCAGCAAGTGGTGATCAAGTCGCTCGGCCTGCCGCACGATCGCGTGCCTGGCGTTGCGGGCGGAGCCATCATGGGCGACGGTCGGGTTGCGCTGATCCTCGACATCGCTGGGCTGTTCGAGCGGCCTCGAATGGGTGAGTCCGGACCATGTGAAGTTCGCATGGGCGATCGGCCCGCAATAAGTGTCGGAAGGCAAGAGCACGGCAGCGTTGCGCGTCCGGGGAACGTCGCCGGCGGCAAGTTCCTCTGCTGCCGACTCGCGAACGAGGAGTACGGAGTCGCGATTCTGAGCGTGCGCGAGATCCTCGGGTCGGTCGAGATAACCCCGCTACGCGCACCGAGGACTTCGTGCGCGGGGTCTTCAACCGCCGCGGCAGGATCGTGCCCGTGATCGATCTGCGACGGAAGCTCGGCATGTCGGCAGCCGAGCACGGGCCCGCGACGTGCATCGTGGTCGTCGAAGTACAGGCCGCGGACGACGTGCCGTTCGAAGTCGGTTGCATCGTCGATTCGGTGCACGAAGTGATCGCGATCGGCAGTGAGAACGTCGGCATCGTGCCGCGGTGCGGCAACGCGCCGTGGCATTGCCTGCTGGACATGACGAAGATCAAGGATCGCGTTCTCTTCCTGCTGGACCTCGATCGCGTGCTGCAACTTCGCGCGTCGGCAGCCGACGGGCCGGTGAGCTGATCGCATGCGCGACGAGCACACTGGCATCCGGTCGCCGTCGCCGACCTGGCGGTGGCAGGCGCCGGGCAAGGCGAGCTCGTCACGCACGCGCTCGGCTCGTGCATCGGCGTGTCGGCTTGGGATCCCGTCGCGTGCGTCGTCGGCCTGCTGCACTACATGCTGGCGCAGCCGTCAGGACTATCGGACTCCAGCCACGCAAGGCCTTGCCTGTACGCATCGACTGGCAATCCCGCTGTTGCTGCGCAAGCTCGCGGAGGCTGGTGCCGAGCAGGCGCGTCTGTGCATCTGCGCCGCCGGCGGTGCCGAAGTGCTCGCCGGTACCTTGGCGACCACGATCGGTCAGCGCAACCGCACGATGCTGCGCAAGATCCTCTGGCGCCTCGGTCTGTCGCTCGCCGCCGAGTCGACGGGCGGCCGCGCCGCGCGCACGATGTGCCTCGATCTGGAGACTGGCACGGTGCGCGTGCACTCGTCAGACAGCGCGCACGTGTTGTGGCAACCCGGTATGCACGTCACCGGGCCTCGGACCAACGAGCCATGAGCCACCGCCTCCTCATCGTCGAAGACTCGCCGCTGCTGAGGGCCACGGCGTGCCGCGCCGCGGTGCAGGCGGGTGTTGCCCCCGAGTGCGTGCGGCAGGCGGGCGACGGGGCGCAAGCGTTGGCCTTACTGGCCTTTGAACCGGCCGATCTCGTGCTGCTCGACCTCAATCTGTCGGTCATGGATAGCTATCAGTTCCTCGAACAGATGGCGGCGATCCCGGCACTGGCTTCCGTCAAGGTGGCGCTCGTCACTGCCGAGGGCAATACGAAACGCCTCGCGCGCCTCCTGCAGTTGGGCGTCGTGCACTACCTGCGCAAGCCGCTCGAGCCCGAAGATCTGCGCGCGTTGTTGCGCAGCCTGTTTGCAACCACGTGAGGTAACCATGGCTAGCACTACTTTGTCAGGTGTCCGAAGCCGCGAAGTTGAGTTGCGAAAGAGCGAGGAGTCGGCTCACAGCTTCGGCGGGTCCCTGATGAACTGCGCTGCTCGTTGAGCGAACTTCTCACCCAGTGC
>JBDSBS010000186.1:0-4142 GCA_039921435.1 Planctomycetota bacterium
AGTGCGGGCAGCCCACAAAGGCCGGCGAGATGCCAGCGATGGCGGCTGTGCAGCGCGAACAGAAGGCCGAGCGCGGCCATGGCCGCCGCTGCCGGCAGGCAGAGCGGGGCCACGGCCGCCGTCGGCAACGCAAAGAGACTGCCCCACAGGAGCGCCGGTGCATGCGAAGGAACCATCGTTGCTCCGTGCCCAGGAATCCGCCGCGGTTACAGTCCGGCGATGGTTTCTGCCCTCTACCCCGGCAGTTTCGATCCGGTCACGCGCGGCCACCTCGACCTCGTCGAGCGCGCGCTGCCGTTGTTCGACCACCTGACAGTGGCCGTTGCGCACAACAGCACCAAGACCTCTACGTTCACGCAGGACGAACGCGCCGAGATGCTGCGCGAGGTGCTGCCGAAAGACTCGCGGCTGTCGGTGAGCACGTTCCGCGGCCTCGTCGTCGACTACTGCAAGAGCCAGAAGATCGGGGCGATCCTGCGCGGCGTGCGCACGATCTCCGACTTCGAGTTCGAGTACCAGATGGCGCTGACCAACCGCCATCTCGCGCCCGGCATCGAGACGGTGTTCGTCATGCCGAGCGTGCAGTACAGCTACGTGTCGTCGTCGCTGATCCGCGAAATCGTGCGCAACGGCGGCGACGTCAGCAGTTTCTTGCCGCCGCCGGTCGAACGCCGTCTGCGCGAACGCCTGCGACCCTCCCCAGCTTGAAGCATCAGGATCGCCTGATCATGAAGATTGCCCGATGAAACTCGAACCCATCCACTCCTCCTCCGCTCCGGCCGCCATCGGTCCTTACAGCCAGGCCCAGCGCGTCGGCGACCTGCTGTTCTGTTCGGGCCAGATAGCACTCGACCCGAGCACCATGCAACTCGTCGGCAAGACGGCCGCCGAACAGTGCGAGCAGGTGCTGAAGAACCTCGCGGCCGTTCTGAAGGCCGGCGGGGGCACCTTCGCCAACGTCGCTCGCACGACGATCTATCTGGTCAGCATGGCCGACTTCGCCGCCGTCAACGAGGTCTATGGTCGGCACTTCGGCGACAACAAGCCCGCGCGTGCGACGGTCGCGGTGAAGGAGCTGCCGAAGGGTGGCCTCGTCGAAATCGACTGCATCGCGTGTCTGTGAGCGGCTCCTGATGAGATTGGCTGCTGATGGGATTGGCTCCTGATGGCGGCGTCCTGACGGGGCGGCCGCGCGCCCCGGTTGCGCCGGGTCCGAAGTGGTGGCGCCCGTTTGCCACCGCTTGCGTCGTGCTCGCGGTGCTGTTGCTGCCGGCGCTCGTGGCCGGCATCCGCATCGATGCGCCGCCGACGCCCGCCGAACTCGACCACCTGCGCGCCGCCCTGGTGCCGTCCGATGCGACGGCCGCCGTTGGCAGCGAGGTGGCGCGGCAGTTCTACGTCTCGATGTTGTGGGGTGTCGCGAGTCTGCCCTTGGATCCTGCGGCCGCGGCCGCTGTCGTCACGCAGGCGCGCATGGCACAGCTCGCTTCGCTGCTGGGTCTCACACTGCTGCTCTACCTGGCGGTGTTGCTCGCGCGCGGTCGGCTGCAGGCGTTGATGGCGGCCGGCGCTCTGCTGCTGCTGCCGCCTGTCAGCAGCGAAGGGCATGTGCTGCGCCCAGAGACGCCGACGGCGGTATTCTGCCTCTTGTCCCTCGTGCTGCTGCAGTGCCTGGCGCAACCGGGGCAACGGCGGCATCGCGGTCGTGTGCCGCGAACGGTCTTCCTGGCGGGCCTCGTGTTGTGCGTATCGATCGCCCAGGGCCTCGCGGTCGCGACGTTGCCCTCCAGCGGCGAATGCCTGCTCGTGCCGGGCGTGGTGCTGACCATCGCTGCGGTGCAGCTCGGCCTGCGCGGATTGCGCGTCGTGCGCCGCGAGGGGCTCGAGCGCGCACCGATGCGTTCGATCAACGGTCGTCTGCTGCCGTGGACGGCGAGTGCGCTGTTGGCGCCCGCGATAGCGCTGCTGCTGCTCTCGGTGGCCGTGGTGGTGCCTGCCGAGGCGTTGCCGCCTTCGACCAGCGCACAGGGCCTGTGGCCGGTGCGCTCGGCGTGGCACGTTGTTCTGTTCACGCTGCTCGGCATCGGTGTCGTGGCGGGCGTGCTGCGAACGGGCCTGCGGTTTGGCCGGCGCGGGCGCATCGGTGCCGACCTCGTGCTCATGATCTACTGCGTGGTCTTCCTCGGCGCCGCGATCGGTTCGCCCGCGAGCGAAGATCGCCTGTTGGCGGCGCCGGCCATGGCTGTGGTTCTCAGCGAAGGGGTTTGCGCGCTGCTCGTAATGCTGCGTGGCGGCAGCCTCGCCCCGAAGTGACGACGGCGGTATCCGTAGTGCGCACGGGCGAACTCGGCTAGAAAGCTACAGCCAGGAGACACGCGATCGCCAAGGACCCAAAGCGGGCGCCGACGATGGGCCCCATTCGCATCAGGCTTGGCACGGCTATCCCGACGCCGTGATTCGCGCGATGCGCGACGAAAACTCACTACTTGCAGGCGCGCGCCACGACCTCGCCGAGCTCCGTGCGGCCGTCGGCGGTTCCGGCATGCAGACCGAGGCCCGCGACCTTGCCGTTCTTGTCGACGACCTGGATGACTGGGCCTTCCACGAACCAGCGCAGCGCGACGTCGGTCTCGATGCCCTTGCCGTTGCCGACCACGGGGAAGTCGATGTCGAGTTGCTTCACGGCGGCGCCGATCGCCGCGTCGTCGCGGTCGAGGCAGACGCCAACGACAAGCAGGGTCGGACCAAATTGCTTCTGCAGTTGGCGCAGGGTAGTCACGAGCATCGGCGTGTCCATGTCGGTTGCCGACCAGAAGGCCAGCACGAGTGCCTTGCCGAGCAGCTCGGTCGAATGGATGTCCGCACCCGAGCGCGCTTTGGCGCGAAACGCGATGGCTTCGTCGCCGACCTGCAAGCGTGTCGCGCGCAGGCGGTCTCTGGCCACGTCGCCCCAGTAGGTCTTGGGCAGGTCGTTGGCCAGCTTCTCGAGCTCTTCGAAACCGGTATTGTCGGGCAGGTCCTCGCGGTCGCGCAGCGCATCGGCGCGGTGCCAGCGCACGAGGGCCTTCTGTTCGTCGTCAGGTGCCCCCGACAGCGCCTCGCTGAACAGCTTCTCGCTGCGTTCGACCTCGTGCAGCACGAGCATGAGCAGGCGCGCCATCGCCAGACGTTCGGGCAGCGGTGCTGCCTTGGCGAGAGCGGCGTCGATCCAGGCATCGCGCGATTCGCGCAGGTTGAGATGCTGGGCCATGGTGGCCGCCGTGATCAGCACCAGCGCGGGAGCTGCCTTGGCGTCGATGCTGCGCAGGGTCACAGCTGCCGCGGCGTCGTCGTCGCGCGCGAGTTGGAAGTCGGCCAGCATCAGCCGCCCGTTCCAGCGGTCGTCGCCGCGCGCCTCGCTGTCGAGAAAGCTCTGCAGCTGCTTGCAATGGCTACCGAGCAGTTCGTGGCGCTGTTCGCGGCTCGGGTTGCCACCGCCGAGCTTGTTCAGGTCCTCGACGAACTGGCGTTGGATTTCGGCGAGCGTGCGTTGGGCGGACAGGCACGGCGAAAGGCACAACGGCGCGAGGTAGAGCGTCGAGAGGCACAAGAACGAGAGGCACGGTACGGGGAACGGGAGCACGGCGCGTAGCATGGTGCGGATCATAGCGGGGCGGTCGCGATCGCGGGCCGGGTGATCCTACGCGGGGCAGGTCTTGCAGTCGGCGCACCGATGTCGTGCGATGGCGAGTGCGTGCCGACTCTCCTCGAAGTTGTCGGGCTCACCGTGACGGCCGACGATGGTTGGTCGATCGCGGTGCCCACCCTGCGCTTGCGCCGCGGCGAGACTGCGGCGCTGTACGGCCCTTCCGGTTGTGGCAAGACGACCGTGCTGCAGGCGATGTTCGGTCTGTTGCAGCGGGAGGGGTGCACGACGGCGGGCAGCGTCTCGTTCGAAGGCCAGCCCGCGGCGCATGGCCCACCGGATCAGCGGCGCCGCCTGCTGCGCCATTCGGTCGCGTTCTTGGCCCAGGACGCGCACGCCGCGTTGGATCCGCTACAGACCACAGGCCAGCAAATCCGCCAGGCGACCGACTGCAGTCTCGAGGAAGCGGCGGGCATGCTCGACCGGCTCGGAGTTGCGGATGCGCGCGCGTTGTGTC